>JAUVQU010000025.1 GCA_030597965.1 Cellvibrionaceae bacterium | reverse complement strand
GTCTTTTAACCATGAATGCTCAGGACCCACACCCGGATAATCCAAACCAGCGGAAATCGAATGGGTTTCAATAATCTGGCCATTTTCATCTTCCATTAAATAGGTGCGGTTACCGTGTAACACGCCTGGAACACCATCATTCAATGGCGCTGCGTGACGTCCAGTTTCAACACCGTCACCACCCGCCTCTACGCCGTACATAGCGACATCTGTATCTTCTAAGAATCGATGAAACAAACCAATCGCATTGGAACCACCACCGACACAAGCCACAAGAGCATCCGGTAACCGCCCTGCCTGATCCAAACACTGCTGGCGGGCTTCACGGCCAATGATTGACTGAAAATCACGTACCAGCATTGGGTAAGGATGTGGGCCAGCTACGGTACCAATAATGTAAAATGTATCATCGACATTGGTTACCCAATCGCGCATGGCTTCGTTCATAGCATCTTTAAGAGTCTTTGAACCGGACTCCACTGAGTGCACAGTGGCGCCTAAAAGCTTCATACGATAGACATTCAGAGCCTGACGCTTCACGTCTTCTGAGCCCATGAACACTTCACACTTAAGCCCTAAGCGCGCCGCCACCGTGGCAGAAGCCACGCCATGCTGACCCGCACCCGTCTCGGCAATAATACGGCTCTTACCGCTGTATTTTGCCAATAACGCTTGACCAATAGTGTTGTTAACCTTGTGTGCACCTGTGTGATTTAAATCTTCACGCTTCAGGTATATTTTTGCACCGCCGACTTTTTCGGTTAAGCGTTCAGCAAAATACAGCGGTGAAGGACGACCTACGTAATGAACCATATCCGCATCAAATTCAGCTTGAAATGTCGGATCATCTTTTAAGCGGTCATACATTTCTTCCAGTTCGTCCAATGCATGTATCAATGTTTCTGAAACGAAACGCCCACCATGAATACCGAAGTGTCCTTGCGGATCCGGGAATTGGGAAAAATCGATTACTGCGCTTTCTTTTTCTGTATCTGCGTTCACTTCACTTGAGTTCACTAATTACTCTCCGCCTTTTGCACGACGTATAAACGCCGCCACTTTATCTGTATCTTTCTTGCCCGGTGACGACTCAACACCACCACTGACATCCACACCGTAAACCGACACTGCAGCCACGGCATCACTAATATTTTCTGGGTTTAACCCACCGGCAAGCACCACAGGAACTTGTGAGGATGCAGGCACCCTGGACCAGTCGAAAGTTTCACCCGTGCCGCCCGGAATGCCGGGACTATAAGCATCCAGTAACACAGCACTGGCAGAGGGGTAATCCGCTAATGTTTGCGCAACATCAACGTCAGGCTTCATACGCAGCGCCTTCAGATAAGGACGATTAAATTGAGCACAAAACACTTCAGGCTCATCCCCATGGAACTGCAACACATGCAGATCAACCTGCGCTAAAACCTGCTCTACCATTTCGGCGTCTGGATCAACAAACAACCCCACAACGGTTACAAACGGCCCCACGGCTCGAGCAATTGCAGCCGCCTGTGCAACATCGACATGACGTGGACTTGGGGGGTAGAACACCAGGCCAATCGCATCCGCACCCGCAGTCACAACGTGCAGTGCGTCTTCTACCGATGTTAAACCGCAAATTTTAACTCGCACGGGATTCATACCATTATCTGTAAGGGTAACTACCAACAAATTACCCCTTGAGAACTTCTCAATTGTTTAAAAAACTGCGGTGAATTCTAACAGATAATCCGCATTAATACTTCAAACAGGCGACGTCTAATCGATTGAAAAAGCCCCTAGCGGCTCTTGAAAATAGGCTGGGCCCGGCAAACGATCTGGAAATTCATATTCACTGGGGTATTCCACTTTAACCAAATGCAAACCGTGGGGTTTGGCCGTAACACCTGCCTCACAGCGATTCTTCAGGATCAACACTTCAGCAATCCAGCCTGCAGGCTTATCCCCTACTCCAACCGCAAGTAACGCACCGCTAATATTACGTACCATATGATGCAAAAACGCATTGGCTTTTACTTCAATGACAACCAACTCCCCACGCCTTGCTATATCTAAAGACTCAATGGTGCGCACGGGACTTTTAGCCTGACACTGGGTCGCACGAAAGGAGGTGAAATCATGCTCGCCTACCAGTGCTCTGGCCGCCTCTCGCATGGCAGTAACATTAAGCGGGCGACGCTCCCAGGTTAAGCATTCAGCACCCAAGCCAGGGCGAGTCGGCGTATTACTAATAACGTAGCGATACGCTCGGGATCTTGCCGTAAAACGCGCATGAAATTGGGACGGAACCGCCTGTGCCCATCGCACCGACACTGTGTCTGGGAGGAATGCATTTACTCCCCGCGTCCAGGCCTTTAGAGGCCTTTCGGAGAGCGTATCAAAATGAATGACCTGATTGGTTGCATGAACACCTGCATCGGTACGACCAGCACAAACCAACGTCACCTGCTCGTCAGCCACTTCACTCAGCGCTTTTTCGAGAACACCCTGAACCGTTATCACGCCGCTGGTCTGCTTCTGAAAACCATGAAAGGCAGCCCCATTATATTCAACCGACAGTGCAATACGATGCATACCCTCCGGGAAGGCCGAGGCATCTATCACCTCACCATTGCGAATATAGGGCTTTTGTTCTGTAGACGTGAATATCGGGGGATAATTTTCACTCATAATCGGAACACACGAATAATAGTAATATATAGGCCACTATTGTATAGAAACACACGAGGCTTGTAGAAGCTAAGTAGAACAATGACCAAAAATAAAAAAGGCCTTCAGTGAATGAACTGAAGGCCTTTTTTCAAAAAACTGTGGGTAACATTATAATTAATAGGGACGCTCTAGAACTAAGAAAGCTCCGACAGTAATTCCTCGGCCTCAACTTTCTGCTCTGCGGCGCCCTCTTGAACAACCTCGACAAGGATATCCCTGGCACCATCCAGATCACCCATATCGATATAAACACGAGCCAAATCTAATTTGGTAGAAACTTCATCGGTATCCGCTAAAAAGGTCAAGTCTTCTTCAATGGATTCATCAACCGAATCAGCATCGTCAAAAGCACCTCGACCCTCTACTGATTCAGCTTCATCCGAACCCGCACCAAAGAGTGACCCAGCCACCACACCCAGACCGACTGCCGCCCCTTTCGATAATGCATCGTCATTATCAAAAGCCAGTAACTCTTCAGGCGCATCAGGAGTCGATAGTCCCTCAGAGAGACCCTCCGGAAGACCATTAAAATCAACATCCTCTGCTGTAAGCGCCTCGAAATCATGATCCTCAAGATCAAAATCAACCGACATGGACTCCATTTCTTCATCCAGGGATGCCAAGTCTAAATCGCTGAACCCATCATCTGATTCATCAAATAAATTCTCAGGGGTATTGTCCACTGGGTTTGTGTCTTCTAATTCCAGCTCATCAATAGAGTCTTCAACTTCAATAGAGTCTTCAACATCAATGAAGCCATCAACCTCAAAATCCAGGGGCTCATCAATACTCACTTCATCAGATTTATCTAAAGATTCCTCTGGAACACCAGAGGAATCACCCAGTTCAAAATCCCCGGACAAGGCATCATCTATAGGCTCATCAAGACTATTCTCAATTTCTTCCAGCGCCTCATTCGTATCAGTTTCAGGCTCGTCCAGACTAAAATCAAACTCAATATCCTGGTCGCCCGGAACTTCGTCCGTGCCCACATCAAAATCTGAAGCGAGATCAAGATCTTCATCCAGACTGAAATCAAGATCAGTTTCAACGTCTAAATCCAGATCCGGCTGACCTCCACCACTGAATAATTCTTCATCGCTATCGTCCGTCTCCGGGCCGCCATCAAACGGAGCAGCCTCTGACATTCTTTCACGCAACTCGGCGGCATCCATCTGAGCAACAACATCATCTTGACCCAAAATTTTCACATAGTGCCGGTCAAACGCGTCGACATCATTACTGCCAGCATAAACTTCCAGCAATTTCAGACGTACAGCCATATCGGCTGGATTACGCTCCAAAGCTTTCAACAACAGCGCTTCCGCCTGATCATGCTTACCATAAGCCAAATAAATTTCAGCCCGCTCAACCACATCACCCTCTAGCGGGTCGACATCTGCAGCTAACGTCTCACCCTCAAAGACATCTTCATCATCAAACGCCTCGTCGTCTAGACATTCATCCTCATCAATCTCTTCATCCACTAAATCAGATGCCTCATCCTCCATGAAACCATCTAATTCGTCGTCATAATCCTCGCCAGACTCTTCTTCATTTGACTTTCTACGAAGAAAGAATAGTGCCGCTACAAACAACGCCAACAAACCACCGGCCAACCACCACAGGTAATCAAGGGCTTGATCTATTAAAGATTTTTCATCTGCTGCTGACGATGAAGTGGTCACCACTTTATTAGCTGCAGACTTTTCAGTAACTACACCCGTAACTACATCAGCAACTACTGACCCCGAGTCTTTGGTCTGATCCAGATTGGCAGAATCTTGATTGTTGGCTAAAACATTATCACTAACGTCTTGGTCTGACTGATCAGTATTGTCAGTGGGTGCATTTTCGGCACTTGCACTCTCTGAAATTACAGAGCCAGAGGCTGGCTCTGCATCATCACCTGCGAGGGCACCGACAACAGCACCTTCCTCTGCAGCAGTATTCTGCGCTGAGTCACCGGCATCAGCCTGGGCTACCGACGCCTCATCATCAGAACTGGCTCTATCGCTGCCAACATCACCTTCAGCCTGATCATTCGCTGCTTCGTCATTCTTCTTACTGGCAAGTTGTAACGTCCGCAGCTCTTCATTCGAAAGATTAACCAGGCGTTCCATAGTCTCAATCTGCGCTTCCAGCTCAGTGATACGATTTTTATATTCAGCACTGTCTCTGCGAGTTTTATCCAGCTCTTCCTGAGCAATGACCAGTTCGCCTTGTAACGCATCCGCATCACCACCAACTTCTCCTGCTCCACGTCCAGCACCAACATTCTCAGCATTAACGGTAGGAGCTAACTTTAGACGACCACCCACTTGCTGCTGTTCAGTACTATCAGTAACAGCTTGGCCACTGCCCTCTATTTGCGGACCGGAGAGCTGATGCGCCTTAACGTTTGACCACTGATCATTTTGACGCGCCACAGAAACCAAAGCCTCACGCCCTCCCACAGAAGAAATATCCTTCCCCGTTGGCAAGCGTAATACCTGACCTTTGCGCAGCAAATTAATGTTGCCATCAATAAAGGCTTCTGGATTTAAATGCTGGATGGCCAACATAGTTTGTTGAACCGAGAATTCGCCACTGGGCCGGGCTTTAAGTGCAATAGCCCAAAGCGTGTCGGAAGAACTTACAGGGCCATATACATGCGGAGTACTAGGCTGCTGTTGTACTGATGATGAGTAAGATGACTGTTGACTCGTTTTCTTATCAGGCTGTGCTATTGGTTCTTGCTCAGATTTAACCGTTTTCTTTTCAACTACCTTTACCTTAGCAGCGGGTGCCTGTATCGACGCAGTAGCACCCTCCTCAAACACCGGCAAATCCATTAGCAGCGTATATTCACGCAAGATACGACCATTGGGCCACTGTGTTTCTAAAATAAAATTGAGAAAAGGTTCACGAATCAACTTACTGGACGTAACCTTAATTATGGGACCCGTTGGATTATCGATAATAATATCGAATTTCAAATCGTTCAGAAAAAAGGTCCTATCAACACCCGCACGCTGAAAATCAGCCGAGGAAGCGATATCGACTAAAATTTCACGCTCACCTAAATCACGGAGATGCAACAACTTGATTTCGGCATTTAGTGGTTGATTCAACGTAGACTTGAGCTCAATTTCGCCCAACCCTAAAGCGCTGGCCATTTGACTGCCTAACGCACCCACAACACTCACCGCTAACGCCAACTTACGAAAACGCATAAAACGTCCCTTTTTGATCCCCAATCCCCAGCCCGTTGTCACGAGCTAAGTTTGCCATTGGTCAAGCCTCTGGCTTATTTATTGTTCTTTTCGTGGCGACCACAACAACCTCGAATATATATTCACTAGTGCTCGTAAGTATTCATTATGGAAAGGGTTTTTGCAATACAGTCAGCCCTGAAGCCAACCCTCAAAGCCAATCACACACGAAAACTTTGACACAGCACACAAAACGAAGCTGCACTCAACTTGAACAAGGCCTAATCAAGACTTAATCAAGACTTAATTGAACAAGCTTTCTGCTATTGCACCATCACATTCAACGTAAAAGACCGCGTAAAGCGGCCTTTCACTCTTAATTAACTTCGCTGTAAGCTATCAATTAAGCTTCAATCAAAATACGAAGCATCCTGCGTAACGGCTCTGCCGCACCCCACAACAACTGATCACCCACAGTAAAGGCGTTCAGATACTCTGGGCCCATGCTCAGCTTACGCAAACGGCCCACGGGCACAGCCAAAGTACCCGTCACCGCCGTTGGAGTAAGATCACGCAATGTAGCATCACGATTATTAGGCACTACCTTGGCCCACTGATTCGCTTCTGCCAGCATGGATTCAATTTCATCCATTGGTACATCTTTCTTCAACTTCAGAGTCAATGCCTGGGCGTGACAACGCATCGCACCAATACGCACACAGGTGCCATCCAGCGGAATTGGGTTGCCGGAGATACCCAAAATTTTGTTGGTTTCGGCCTCAGCCTTCCACTCTTCACGGCTTTGGCCGTTATCTAACTGAGTATCAATAAATGGAAGAAGACTACCAGCCAATGGCGCCCCAAAATTATCAGTTGGGAAATCACCAGAACGCATGGATTCTGCAACCTTGCGGTCTATCTCCAGGATAGCCGATGCGGGGTCAGCTAATTCAGCCGCCACGTTATCGCGGATACTGCCCATCTGGCTGATCAGCTCACGCATATTCTTGGCACCAGCGCCCGAAGCCGCCTGGTAGGTCATGGAGGTGCCCCACTCAATCAAATCATTATTAAACAAGCCACCCAAAGCCATCAGCATCAAACTGACCGTACAATTGCCTCCCACGTAGTTTTTCACGCCGTTAGTCAAACCATCTTTAATGACGCTCATGTTTACCGGATCAAGCACAATGATGGCATCGTCCGCCATACGTAAGCTTGATGCAGCATCAATCCAGTACCCACTCCAGCCGGAACTACGCAGATCACCAAATACTTGCTTAGTGTAGTCGCCACCCTGACAGGAAACGATGGCATCCATCACTTTCAATTCTTCAATACAGGTCGCATCTTTCAGACTGGGAATGTCACGACCAATCTCTGGGCCCTGACCACCCACATTGGATGTGGTGAAAAATACCGGCTCGATATCACTAAAATCATTTTCGGCCAGCATGCGCTCCATCAATACGGAGCCGACCATACCGCGCCAACCTACAAAACCTACTCTCATTGGATTTCTCCTCAACCTTTTACCTGAAGCCATTCGAATCCGATAGACTCAAACCCGCAATTGTAGGAGCCAGCCCTGCTGGCTCCTACCGATAATTTTATAAGCTCAATGCCGCAACTACAGCAGCACCCATCTCGGAAGTCGAAACTTTAGTGCAACCTTCAGAATAAATATCACCTGTGCGTAAGCCTTGATCCAACACGGTACTGACCGCTTCTTCAATCAACAATGCAGGCTCTGGCATATTCAGCGTATAGCGCATCATCATAGCTACCGACAAGATAGTCGCCAGTGGATTAGCAATACCCTGGCCAGCAATATCAGGTGCAGAACCGTGACAAGGCTCATACATACCCTGACCTTTCTCGTTCATAGAAGCCGAGGGCAACATGCCAATAGACCCAGTCAACATAGCAGCGGCATCGGACAAAATATCACCAAACATATTGCCTGTTACCATCACATCAAACTGCTTAGGCGCACGGATCAACTGCATTGCTGCGTTATCCACGTACATATGTGACAACTCTACATCCGGGTAGTCTTTCGCCAGACCTTCCATCACTTCGCGCCACAACATTGTTGCTTCCAGCACGTTAGCCTTGTCGACTGAACACAAACGCTTATCGCGACGCTGTGCCATTTCAAAGGCCACTTTACCGATACGACGAATTTCTGATTCCGCGTAAACGTAAGTGTTATAGCCCTGACGCTCACCATTTTCTAACACTCGAATACCACGTGGCTCGCCGAAGTAAATACCACCGGTTAACTCACGTACAATCAGGATGTCCAAATCTGCAACCAGCTCAGGCTTAAGACTGGAAGCATCGGCCAATTGCTTATACAGCAGTGCTGGGCGCAGGTTACCAAACAAACCCATTTCCTTACGAATTTTCAATAGGCCGCCTTTCTCTGGACGATCTGCTGGTGGTAAGTTATCCCATTTAGGACCACCCACAGCACCCAGTAAAATAGCATTCGCAGCATGACACTTCTCAAGTGTGATATCTGGCAATGCCTTGCCAGCACTATCAATTGCTGAGCCACCAACAAGAGCCTCATCAAGCTCTAGATCCAACGAATGCTTTTCATTCATCAATTCAAGTACTTTACGAGCTTCGGCCATAATTTCTACGCCAATACCATCACCTGGCAACAGTAATATTTTTTTAGTCATTTCAATTCCCGTCTATAATTTTTTTCAAAGCCAGCTCACTAATCGAACAAATTCGACCCCACAGAAAACCATTGAGTTATTTGACGACATCAAATAACCAAGGGGTTTCTTGGCGACGACGTGCTTCGTAGGTTTTTATCGCATCCGTATTTTGCAAAGTAAGGCCAATATCATCAAAGCCATTCAGTAAGCATTGCTTACGAAATTCATCTATTTCAAATTTAAATACCTGACCCGATGGGGTCATCACCGCTTGAGATTCCAAATCTACCGACAACTCATAACCTTCGCTGGCGTACATTTCAGCGAACAACTGATCAACAATTTCATCACTCAAAACAATCGGCAATAAACCGTTTTTGAAACTGTTATTAAAGAAAATATCCGCAAAGCTCGGTGCAATAACAGCACGAAATCCGTAATCATCTAACGCCCAAGGCGCGTGTTCACGGCTTGAACCACAGCCAAAATTTTCACGTGTCAAAAGAATCTGCGCACCTTTATATCGAAAAAAATTCAACGGAAACTCTTCGTTAAGCGGACGACCGCTGTTGTCCTGATCCGGCTGACCTTCATCAAGGTAACGCAACTCATCAAACAAGTTAGGCCCAAAGCCACTGCGCTTGATGGATTTAAGGAATTGCTTCGGAATAATCAAATCCGTATCGACGTTGGCGCGATCCATTGGTGCGGCCAAGCCCGTTAACCGTGTAAAGCTTTTCATAGTTATCTCCTTAAAGCTCGCGTACATCGACAAAGTGACCCGCTATTGCTGCTGCCGCTGCCATTGCAGGACTCACCAAATGCGTACGACCACCATAACCCTGACGACCTTCAAAGTTGCGATTAGAGGTTGAAGCACAATGCTCACCATCACCTAACTTGTCAGCGTTCATCGCCAAACACATGGAACAGCCAGGCTCACGCCATTCAAGCCCGGCCTCTATGAATATTTTATCCAAGCCTTCTTCTTCAGCCTGTATCTTCACCTCGCCAGAACCCGGTACGATCAATGCCTGCTTCACACTGGCAGCGACCTGTTTGCCTTTCACAACATCTGCCGCTGCACGCAAATCTTCAATACGTGAGTTGGTACAAGAACCTACGAATACACGATCCACGTAAATATCTGTAATTTTCTGACCTGCGGTTAAACCCATGTATTCCAAAGCACGTGTAATCCCTTCTCTTTTAACAGGGTCACTTTCTTCATCTGGATTTGGTACCAGTGCATCAACAGGCAACACCATCTCTGGCGACGTTCCCCAGCTCACCTGTGGCTTAATATCCGTGCCGTTAATTTCTACAACTTTGTCGAATACTGCATCAGTATCAGTGTGTAGGTCTGCCCAGTTCGCTACTGCGGCATCCCACTCTGCACCGACTGGGGCATAGGTACGACCCTGAACATAGCTCAATGTAGTCTCATCCACGGCCACCATACCGGCACGGGCACCCGCTTCAATCGCCATATTACAAACGGTTAAGCGACCCTCCATGCTCATGTCACGGAAGACTTGACCACCAAACTCAATCGCGAAACCAGTACCGCCTGCTGTGCCAATCACACCACAGATATGCAGTACTACATCTTTAGGTGTCACACCTTCACCTAATTGACCATCTACTTTGATCAGTAGGTTTTTCATCTTCTTAGCAACCAAACACTGAGTCGCTAATACATGCTCCACTTCACTGGTACCAATACCGTGTGCCAAGGCACCCAATGCACCATTGGTAGACGTATGAGAATCACCACAGACAACTGTCATACCCGGCAAACAAGCGCCGGTTTCTGGCCCTACCACATGCACAATACCCTGACGGCGATCATTAATTTTAAACTCAACAATACCGAATTCGTCGCAGTTATCGTCTAAGGTTTGTACCTGAATCCTGGACACTCGATCTTCAATACCTTCCACACCAGATGCTCGCTCGGCACTGGTGGTCGGTACGTTGTGGTCAGGCGTTGCAATCACACTGTCCACACGCCAAGGTTTGCGACCCGCCAAACGCAGTCCTTCAAAAGCCTGCGGTGAAGTCACTTCGTGCACAACATGACGATCAATATAAATAAGCGCAGAACCATCATCCCGCTGCTCAACCAAATGAGCGTCCCAGAGTTTGTCGTATAACGTTTTACCAGCCATGAGTCTTCTCGCTAAATCCATACCTATTGATAATTTGGGGCATTCTACGCCCACAGTGCCAATCAAACAAATTCATTATTTTTGTAATTACCATTCCAAAATGGAATACTTATGAAAACAGTTATAGGCTCATTTTCACTATGGACACGCAACACTTAAAAGCCTTTGTGGCAATCACCAAAAATGGCTCTTTCTCGAATGCAGCAAATGAGCTGCACTTAACCCAATCGGCCATTAGCAAACGCATCGCCATGCTGGAATCACAGCTTGAATGCCAACTATTTGATCGAATTGGTCGTAACGTTGCGCTCACTGAAGCCGGTAGAGCCCTACTTCCACGGGCTGAAAAAATACTTCAGTCGGTAAGAGATACACAACAGTTAATTCATGATCTCTCTGGGCAAGTCAGCGGTAAGCTTCATATTGCCACAAGTCACCATATTGGACTGCATCACTTACCTCAGGTGCTAAGGCAATTCACCGCTGACTTTCCAGAGGTGAAATTAGATATCGACTTCATGGATTCAGAGAAAGCCCACGACGCCGTTCTAAAAGGTGAGATTGAACTGGGCATTGTCACCCTCGCACCGGTTGAACTACCAGGATTTAAAGATGATAAGCAACATATCGAAGCAACTGCTATTTGGGAAGACCCTCTCAGTGTTGTGCTCTCACCCGAACACCCATTGCTGAAGAAAACAAAAAAACCAACATTGGAACAGCTTGCCAAGTTACCTGCCATCCTACCTGACTTAAATACTTATACAGGCCAGTTGGTACAACGGCACTTTGCAACGAAGGGATTAAATCTCAATTTATCCATGGCAACCAATTACCTGGAAACTATCAAAATGATGGTTTCTATTGGCTTGGGCTGGAGTGTGTTACCTGAAACCATGGTAGACAAACAACTGATTAAAATTGACGTGGGTGATTTAAAGCTGATGCGGCATTTAGGCTATATACAGCATAGTGATCGCTCGTTAAGTAATGCAGCAAGAGCTTTTATTGCAGCCTGCCGCAATACCACACGGATTAATTAATCAAGGGGGAATTAACTGCCCCCCTCAACCACCTGAGCACCATTAACTTCAGGCTTCTGCTTGATTAAGAAGGCAGCCAGTGCAGGCATCAGAATCAGTGCGCCAAACATATTCCAGATAAACATGAAGGTTAACAGTATGCCCATATCCGCCTGGAATTTGATGGGTGACAACGCCCAGGTAATAACACCAGCAGCCAGAGTGACACCAATCAAAGCAACCACTCGACCGGTAAAATTAATGGTTTCGTAATAGGCCTGCTCAAGAGACTTACCCTCTTTAACTTTAGCGAGGATCACCGTGAGCACGTAGAGCGCATAATCCACGCCAATCCCCACACCGAGTGCAATAACCGGCAGCGTGGCGACTTTGACACCAATACCCAGCCAGACCATCAACGCCTCACAAAGAACCGAAGTGAGCATGAGCGGCAATACCGCACAAATTACACCCGTCACTGAACGGAAGGTCAGCAAACATAACAGGATCACAGCACCGTAAACGTAAAACAACATTTCACGATTGGCTTTCTTCACCACAATATTAGTTGCCGCCTCAAAGCCTGCGCTGCCCGCCGCACCCAGAAAATCAACTTTGGGGCCATCCCACTCTTCGTTAAATGCCTCGAGAGTATCAACGACACCCTGCAGGGTCGCCGCTTTATGATCGGACAGATAAACGCCCATCGGCCAAATAGAACAGTCGGGATCTACGACACCCACGGTAACCAATTCTGATACAGCGTAATTGATGGTCCCCTGGTTTCTAAATAAAGTCTCCCATTTCGGGAAACCTTCATTTATCCCGCCCATGATTTTACGGGTATAGGTATTCAGTCCACGAATATCCTCAACTCCGTCTAGCTGGCGCAGCCGCCATTCCAGTTCATTGGCGAGGCTCAAAACCTCATAGTCATTGCAGGTATTAGGTGGCATTTTCACAATGATGGCAAAGATATCGCTACTGACAGAATAGTTGGCCGTCATGTATGCGACATCTTTGTTGTAACGCGAATCCGCCCTCAGTTCTGGCGCGCCGGGATCCAAATCACCTATTTGCAGGTCTTCGGAAACATGTAGACCAACGCCCGCAAGGACAACACCTATAACGATGGCAATAGCCGCTGGTTTACGGTGAGTAAACAGCAGTAGAAAGCGCCATAGGGCGTGCATATCCTCCATGCTTTTCTGTGATTCACGGGAGTGCTTAACGGCCTTTTCTCCAACCCCGATATAAGACAATACGACCGGGACCAAAATCAAGTTAGTGAAAATCAGTACCAGCACACCAATACTGGCGGTAATCGCCAAATCCTGAATCACCTGAATGGCAATGATCATTAACACAGCAAAACCGACACCATCGGAAAGCAGCGCGGTAACACCTGCGAGAAACAAACGCCTGAAGGTATAGCGGGCTGCAACGTATTTATCCGTACCGCGGCTCATATCCTGCAGCACACCATTCAGCTTCTGGGCTCCGTGGCTAACGCCAATGGCAAACACAAGGAAAGGCACAAGTATTGAAAATGGATCCAACTCATAACCCAGGGTAGCGAGAATACCCAACTGCCATACCACCGCAATCAAAGTGCAACCAATCACTATTAAAGTTGAGCGGAAACAGCGGATATAGGAATAAAGTAAGGCCGTGGCAATAACCACAGCAATGGCAAAAAACAGAATAACCGCCAACATGCCATCAATAAGATCACCCACCAGCTTGGCAAACCCTGTGATGTGCATGGAGACATCACCAGCAGCAGCGGCGGCCTCTACGATAGGGTCACCGATGGTCGTATCATCCCCTGAAACCTTATCTCGAATGGACTCAAGTTTGCTGATCAACCCCATGTAATCCAGGCGTCCACCTGTATCCGGATCAACGTCCATGAGCGGCACACGAATCGCAGCCGATGTGCCATCGTTGGAAATCAAATCACCGACAATACCGGCACGCTCAACATTCTGTTTTAACTGTGCAACCGATTCAGGTGAACCGTCATAATCTTCTGGAATAACGGGACCGCCTTCAAAACCCTGCTCTGTTACCACTTTCCAGCGAGTATTCGGCGTCCAGATAGACTTCAAGCCATTTCGGTTTACACCCGGAATATAGAGCAGTTCATTATTAACATTTTCCAACAGCGTTAAAAATTCCGGCGTATAAATATCACCCGTGTGACTGGCAACAACAACACGCAGGCTGTTACCCAGCCCCTTAAGAAAGTCTCTGTTTTCCTGATAGTTCTTTATGTACTGATGATTCTTTGGCAGTGTTTTTGCAAAGCCTGCCTGCAGTTGAGTTTTTGAAGCCTGAAAGCCTAAAATAAGCGTGATGATGACACAGAGAATCACCACGACCATACGATGGTTGAACACCAACCGCTCAAGCAAGCTGCCGGTCTGATAGTCAAACTCGGTCGGGTCTGAAATTACTGGCAGATCACTCTGTTGTGAATGAGCCATTGTGTATCTCCAACTAATTTATTCTTTATTATTTGATAGCGACTGACTGTACGCCCTGCGCACTAACGGTAAGAAGGTTTCCAGCTTCACCTTCGGCAATGCCATGTATTGCCTTACCCGTGGATAACAAAGGCTCAAAGCTTGCGCCATTATCATCACTCACCAGAAGACTACCCGCCTGCCCCACTATAACGATTCGACCATCACTAAGAACCAAAGAGTCAATAATAGTGCTACTTTGCGGTTTATTAACAGCAACCCAGGTTTGTCCGTTATCACTCGATCTGAAAACCTGGCCTCGCAGGCCACCAATAATAATATCGCCTTCGCTAGACACAACACAGGTGAAAAAACTCCCTTCCCAAGGGCTTGGCAAAGCCACACCTGAGCCATTGGCAAGATCACCTTCCATAATGACTCCGCCTTCACCACTGATTATGAGCTTGCCGTTAGCGGTAGGCGCTACATCAAAAAGGTGACGGAAATCGAAATTCTCGGTTTTGTGCATACCACTTAACCAGGTCTTACCACCATCGGTCGTAGTTACCAGAGTGCCATAAGCACCGTAAGCTGCGCCGTTATTTTCATCCTGAAAGTGCACTTTAAATAAGGGCTTGTCCGCGCCCTGAGAGATGGCAAATTCCATTTCTTCAATGTAATACTGGAAGTCAGAGTTATCCGGGTTTTCAGCCAGTAGCTGCTGATACTGTTTCAAACCTTCTTGAGCATACTGATTACCATCAAACTGCTTTGTCCATGTCTTGCCACCATCGGCAGAATGTAAAATGACACCTTCATGCCCCACTGCCCAGCCTTTTTCTGCTGTGGGAAAATAAATATCAAGAATACTACTTCGCACTGGCACCTTCGCTTGCGTCCAACTGGCACCAGCATCATCTGAATAAATAATGTGACCAAAATGTCCGGTCGCAAAATACCGATCGTCAAATTTGTTAATACTGTAGAGAAAAGACTTAGAAGCCAGATGACTTGGCTCAGATGACAATTCCAGTACGTCGTAGGCAGCGGCTGTCGCACCACCGAGTCCTAACAGACTAAGAAATAAGACCATCCAGGTTTTTTTGATTGTCATCATGTAATACTCACCTGTAGCTCGAAACTGAAACTAAAAACTGACACTAAAAACAGTTATTCAGATTTATAATCCAGAAACGAAAAAAAGGCGCTGCAAATGCAGCGCCACTCAGTCTATCTATTTATCGTATACCGCTACGCGCCATACCTTTAGACGTAAAGTATTTCGCACCCTTATCCACCCCATTTTTAAACTTGCCTGGAATGGGTTTAAAGTTCACGTTGTAGAGGTTTTGCAACAAATCATAACTGCCGTAAGCCATATCATAACGTGATTTTTTATCATACAAATTAACTAGATAAGCGTAATGCACACGCCACAGGTTATCCCGGCCATCGTAGGTTTCACCCGCAACTGCTGCCCAGGTATCTTCATCAAGATAGTAACGACGGGTTTTATACAGGTGGCGCTTGTCGTCTTTCAACGTGGCTTCCACAACCCAGGTACGATGCAGCTCCCAGCGGATGTATTCAGGCTTGAGGAATTTCTCACCCAGAATATCTTCAATCGGAGCACCAAACACATAATCGTAGTTATTGTAGGGTACGTAGGTTTCTTTTAAACCCAAGAGTTTCCAGTCATAACGCTCCGTAGAGCCATTGTAGACGAAGGTGTCATCATAGGTGGATGTACCGGCAACCGCCGTATTCGGCGTATCAAAGGATACTGCAGGTGCCTGACGCACACGACGCTGACCAGTAAGATACTGCCAGGCTTTACGCCCCTTACCTTCACTGAAGTCTGCACCAGGTTCTTGCACCAGTAGAATCTCACCAGCACGTCGCGCAGGTGCCAGATAGTTAATACGAAGTATTCCCCAAGGCTCATCCGCAGCTACCTGATCATGCTCTTTATACATTGGAAATATGTTTGTTACGTAGCCTTTAGACGCTAAAACAGGTTTGCCGTTACTGCCCACATAGTAGGTTGCATAATCCACTGAGTGATCCGTCTGATAACGAATCATGTGATTCCAGATAGTCTCATCCCCTGTCTTGGGAATCGGAAATGGTACACCCGGAAGGTTGTTGTTAACTTTCAGACCACCTGTAGCCAAACTCGTGGCTGTGGCATTCTTACGGTTATTATCATACAGCCAATCTGGTGCCACAAAATCACGACGAGATGGGTATACATCCATCTTGAAGCCATCAGCACCCAGCTTTTTAAAGAGGCCTTTGGTGCCCTCTGTTAGCTTATCGGCGTGTTCTTCCCAGTTACTTGCATCAATAGTCAGCAACGGTTTGTCATCCGCGTATGGGTTCACATAGTTATCCGAACCCTCCACGAAATTACCAGGAACTGCTACACCCTCTGGATTCCAAGCTGGAATACTGCCATCGGCATTACCGGCGGCAATCGCGCCCATTGGTGTTAGCTCACCGCCCAGCTTATCGGCCTCAGCTTGTGAAACCCCCGCAAAAGCCTGACCTGCCATCAAACCACTCAAACAAATTGTTGCCAGTGTTTTTTTATAATTCATAGCTTATTACTCTTTATTATTCTCTCAAATACGCTCAGATTTATATTAAATGGCACATGTTAAAATGATCGTATAAATGTCAGGGAAACATTGTCCCGGTCTTTCCACAAACTTGCGATACTGTTATCAACAGGGCCAAAGAAGAAGTTATAACTCAGGGTTGTACTCCAGGTCTGGTCAACATCAAATTTAACACCAACATTGCCACTGCCCACTTCTTCATCACCACCAAAACCATTGGGTGAATTACCATCAATACCTATGCCAACGGATGACCTTAAAGTCACATCAACACCGGGCATGGCCTGATACCAGGTCGGG
>JAUVQU010000043.1 GCA_030597965.1 Cellvibrionaceae bacterium | reverse complement strand
GCTCTGCAGCCAGGTTGAGTTCTCCCACGGCTAACCACGGCAACAAAACAATCTGACAGCCCATAGCCAAAGCTGCAAGGCTAACGCCGGTTAGATAATGGTAGAAGGTATTACGCAAGTGAAATCCAACAGTTTGATAGATTTAAAAGAATTGCCGCATTCTACCTTAAAAAGATAGCATCCGAAGGGGCTGACCCTAGGTAAATTATTGCGTTACAACAAGAAATGATGCCCTGGGGGCGCCGGAATAAACACAACAATCCCTCGCCTGCCAGCCCAGAGAGCCCTCTCTTCCTACTCCGCAGAAATTCTGCCTTGAGGGCAAGCGCCTACACAGACAAAAGAAGCCCTAGGACAATAACAGGCACAAAAAAGCCCGCACTTTTTACCGTGCAGGCTTCCTTAGAAGAGCTTAGCTATAAACTTAAAGCTTGTAGCCGGATTCTTCGTGAGACACGATATCCAAACCCGCTGTCTCTTCTTCCAGTGTTACGCGAATACCACCGGTCAAAACACCTGTCAGTTTCAACAAGGCATAACTAACAACGGCGGTGTAGGCAATAGTAGCCACAACCGCAATACCCTGAACTTTAAGTTGAGCCAGGATTGAATAACCCGCTTCACTGAAGCCACTGAATACACCCAAGTCTGGAGAAGCAAATACAGCAACCAAAAGGCTACCCAAAATACCACCCACACCGTGCACTGGGAATACATCCAAAGAGTCATCAATTTTGAACTTACGCTTAATTAACTGGGTACAGTAGAAACAGATAATACCGGCACTGATACCGATAATCAGTGCGCCACCAGGGCCAACATAACCAGACGCTGGAGTGATGGTACCCAGACCAGCAACCATACCCGTGACGATACCCAATACGCTTGGCTTACCGAATTTAACCCATTCCATTGCAACCCAGGCCAGCGAGCCCGCTGCTGCGGAAATGTGAGTCGCGGTCATCGCCATAGCGGCGTCGCCGTTGGCCGCTAACGCACTACCCGCGTTAAAGCCGAACCAGCCAACCCACAGCATACCAGCGCCCATAACAGTCATGGTCATGTTGTGTGGAGGCATTGCTGTTGTTGGGAAACCTTTGCGGTTACCAATCACAATGGCAGCAACCAGAGCGGCAACACCCGCTGTGATATGCACAACAATACCACCAGCAAAGTCCATAGCGCCCATTTCCGCTAACCAGCCGCCGCCCCATACCCAGTGACAAACCGGGAAGTACACAGCAATCAACCAGAAGGCGCTGAACAGTAATACAGAAGAGAACTTCATCCGCTCAGCAAAAGCACCAATGATCAATGCGGGAGTAATAATGGCGAAGGTCATTTGGAACATGAAGAACAAAGATTCTGGTATATCGCCGCTAAGAGTATCTTTTCCCATGCCATCCATGAATAAACGACTGAAGTCACCAACAAAAGCACCGTCACCACTAAAGGCGAGACTGTAACCGAAGACAAACCAGATAATGGAAGCAATGCACGCGATTGCGAAACACTGCATTAAAATAGACAGTACGTTCTTTGAGCGAACCAAGCCGCCGTAGAACAATGATAAACCCGGAAGCGTCATAAACAGCACCAATGCTGTCGACGTAAGAATCCAAGAAGTATTAGCGCCACTCAATTCATCGGCAAAGACCGAAGGAGCGCCTAATAACAAAACTAAGCCCAATAAAATTTTCATGCTATACCCTGTTTACTCACCCGCTTTTTCTCTCTTAATGCATGAGCTGCTCAATCTTTCAATTAGGCAAGCTGCACCAAAATGAGGCAGTTATAGTTTTTAAATCAATCAGTTACCACACGCTAAATGTGCATTTTAGAAAGACAGCGTATTGTGCATAGCTCAGAAGAGTTTCTCAAGAGAGGAAGATAAAAATACTGCACTTCAAGCCCAGAAAAGCCCTACAGGCGTTAAGGTTTTAGACGGTTATGAGGCTTAACGCTAAAAAATTACTTATAGATTTAGCTATCGGGTGCTCTTACGAAACACTTTCAGTGCTTTACGAAGCTCCATCAAAATTCGAGACTCAGCTATCACAAAGCCTTTACGAACTTTTATTGGGGGTTGTTGATATTGAGCTTGGTTAAAAATCAGCATGAAATCATCAATAGCATTGGCACTTTTGGGCAGTGTTTGTTTTGCCTTGTCGGCAAAGTGATTGGGTGCTTCACCCACCTCGCGGCTAACACCCCGTCGTGCCAATAATTGTTCAAAGCGTAAAAAATAACGATCGATTGGATTCAACGGCTCCGGCCTGTTGCGCCACCAAAGGTGTAAGCTAATTAAACCCAGCACCGTCGTCGCCACACCCAACAACAAAAGAATAATCTTTAAGGGCGATACATCACCCATTAACGACCAGAGAAAGCGTTCCTGCTCTTCACCATCAAAACCAATCACCAGTTGATGCCAGCGGTAATTCACCGCATCCCATTCCTGACGTAATTGCGCGACAAGGCGTAAATGACGATAACGCCCTAACGACAGTAACCCTTCCACTCCCTCTGTCTGTAGGTCACCCAAGCTTTGTTGCACTCGTTCCGGCGCCACGGCGGCGGTAGGATCTATTCTCACCCAGCCTTTGCCCGGTAACCACACCTCTGTCCAGGCATGTGCATCGTACTGATGAATCACAAGATAATTGTCAGCCGCGTTATATTCTCCCCCCTGATAACCCGTCACAACTCTGGCAGGAATACCCGCCGCCCGCATCATCACCACAAAACTGCTGGCAAAGTGTTCGCAAAAACCCTGCTGCTGTTGCCAGAGGAATTCATCAACGGTGTGTTTACCCAACTTTGGCGGTTCCAGTGTGTAAATAAACGTCTGTCGGTAATGCTCAAGCACACGCTCTATATAGTCCTCATCTGAGGCACTTGTTTCCCGCCATTGCTGAGCGTTAGCTCGAGTTTGAGGATTGTAATTAGCGGGAAGCTGGAGACCTCTCTTACGCTCTTGCTGACTCAATCCTTTAGCATTTATGTAAAAGTCCGTACTGGAGCGCAGGGTGTACATCAATCGCTGGTTGATGGGTTTAGAGCTGGTCAGCCGAAAATCTCTCGTGACACCCAAGTTCATATCCTGGCCTTGAGTATTCACTTGCAGGCTGTTCACCAACGGTAAGCTAAACAGCCAGGTTTGATAGGTTGGCTCCAGCGTAATTGTGTACTCAACCGGCGGAGAATTAGCCTTGGACGCCACCAGCCATGCCGGCGCAAACGGGTCACTGCGCAAGCTCTGCCCGTGACTTGGCCACACCACCTGCCGGGAGCCGGAAAACCTGCTGATATTTTGCGCCGCAAAACTTTGCACCCATTGCCTGCCATTAAAAAGGCTTAATACAGGGCCACGCCAATAGAGCGCTTCTTGCGGTGGCCGCCTGCCATTAAAACTCACCCTAAAGGCAACCCCCCCACTTTTACTCAATTTAGAAAAATCACCCGGTGACATAGAATCACTCATACCGGTTTTGGCATTACCGCCAGGGCTGGGCAGCGCCCAGAGATTACCCAAGCGCGGCATAATCAGAAACAACAGCAGCATCAACGGGATACTTTGCAGCAACAACTTACTAGAGAGCTTAGCGGCGCTTTTCGGCTGTGCATGGCCCTGTGGTTGGTAAAGAGAGATTAGCGCACTGGACAATCCCCACAGGCACAACAGCGCATACAGCGTCATAACGAGTGACTGCTCATAAAGGAACTGAACACCCACCAAAAAGTAGCCTAAATATACCAATAACAAGGTATCGCGAAGCCTTTGTTGCTCCAGCCACTTTAATAACAACGCCAGTATCAATAACGATGTCATGGACTCTAATCCTTGAAACTGCCCAAAACTTAACCCCAACCCCACAAAAGAGAGTCCCACCAACACCACTTTGATCCAGTTACCCGGTGTCGACCACCGCCCATAAAATAACTGCCAGCGCCACAGCACGACCACAGCCCACACAACCACTAGCCACAGGGGTAAATGCTGAATAAACGGCAGTAACACCAGAGCAAGCGAAACCAACAACCACAGCTGGCTATTCCTGGGTGGCAGGTAACGCTCAACGATGGCCACGCTCAACCTCCCCCCCGCTCGCATTCAAATAACGCTAACGCCTTTAGTAATTGCAGTTTGTGCTCCAAACCGGTGGATGGCGAATATTCCTGGCCAGGCAAGCGCAGCCCATACAGCTGATCCGTGGTCGCTAATCGCAACACCCAATAACACAGGTTGGATAAACGCCTTTCACGATCACCCTCTAATTCAGCCCAATCGAGCCACAGGGATTGATCTCGATAACCCACGAACTCTTTACTCATCAGCTTCTGACCACGCGCATACTGCTTCCAGGCGATATGCTTTAACGACATCCCGGACTGGTAGCTTTTAAAACCGTGGAAATCTTCCGCACCTTCTACATCTTGAATCACCCCTTCTTCATCGGCACCACAACCATTGACCACGGGCATAGTCGGGCTGGCAATAGACTTGGGATACACCAGCAACTTAATATCCAGATCGAGCCAACTCCAACAACGCAGCAAACCCAACGGGAAGTAACTCTCAAGTTGCAGTCGCTTAGGGCTGTACCAACCCCGCTGTTTAACAGGCACAAACAACTTAACGCGACGGGTCGCCTCATCGATCAAATCAACCTTTGAATACGCGCCACCTTTAAAGCCCAACACAATGTTTTCTTTGGCTTGCTGCTCGCGCCCTACTTCCAATTCTATTTCAGCATCCTCACCTAAAAATGCAGGCGACGAAGCTATGTATTGAACAGACAAACCCAAGAGATTAAAAAAGGTGTGAAAGATAACAACAATAAACAACGACACCAGAAAGAAAGATAAACCCAGCACAAGGTTGTTTTCGTAATTGGTGCCTAACAGCCAGAGGAAAAAAGTAAGGACAATAAACCCCCAGCCTGCACGGTAAGGGAAAATAAACAGGCGCCGATTATCAAGCTTCTGGCACTGCGCAGGCTTAATACGCTTATCCAACCAAAGTGAGAACCTGGCTTGATAAAACTCTAGGGGCGCTGCAAAGAGTCTGCGAATCATTTCGGCCACTGAAATTGATTGGTATTGATTGAGTGTTAGTATTAAGCATCAATATGCCCTGTTTACCGAGAAAAACACAATGCTTAGCGCTCAAATATCTGAAGACCTCAATAAATTAACCGCACACTGGCAGCGCATTGCATTCATAGCTTCCCTATGTGAACGGCACGCCATCAACCACCAGCTTTATTGCGAGAATGCAGGCTTAGCAGAACAGGCCAAGGGCTATCGCAAGTACCTTAATAAAGTGTGGGAGTATCTGGCCGGGCAACTTAAATCCATGAAAAATCTTGAAAAGGTGTTACTAGAACTTGAGATAATCACCCCAGTACCAACAGAAGAAGACGGCTATGGCGTATACCCTGCCCTGGATGCCTGCATCCTACTCACCTCTTGCCTGCAAATGATCCTCGACGACACCGCCGATGACCTGGAAACAGCCTCAGGATTATCCCAGGGCACCGTCGCACAATTCATAGCACTCATCGAAGAACTGGAAGAGTTTGATCCAGAACAACAAAACCACCCGTTGTTTGATGACGAATTACGGCTACAGCACGAAGTGTGTTTACGCCTGCAAGACAAGAAACCTCAGGCAGAAATTGTTAAACATTTACGACGCTGGTTAACCTCTATGGATGCGAGTAATTTGGGGATCAGCCTCGAATAATTTAAAGTAAAGACCTAGTATATAAATTAGTAAAACGCGCCAATATATCTAATATGATAGATTATGGCTTAAGGTAGCCATAACCTGAACGCCAAACCATTTTGCGGGAGTCTACGCCCTTGTCTTTCACCAGTTTACTTACACGCTTATTATTAGCTTCAAGTTTGCTATTGGTGTCTGCCTGTCAACTAATAAGCCAACTGCCCACAAAACCGCTGGAGGAACCTGAAGTCTGCCAGTGTCCAACGATTACGCCGCCGCCGGCTCGCTGCCCAACAATAAAACCAGCCATAAAAAAACCAGAACCATGTAACCCTGTATTCATTGATGATCTATTACTGATTGGCCGTGTAGAAAATGTCTTTGTGCTTCCTCAAAAGCTAAAGATGAAAGCCCGTATCGATACAGGTGCTGGAATAACCTCAATGCACGCTGTCAATATCACCGATTTCGAGCGGGACGGTAAACCTTGGGTAAAATTTATCATTCCCGTTTCAGAACAAGAGTCGGTACCTGTTGAGCTGCCGGTAAAGCGCTATGTCGCCATTAAGCAGCTAACGAATACGCCACAACGTCGCCCAGTGGTGGCTATTAGCATCAAACTTGGATCACTCGAAGAGCGAGTTGATGTAACCCTGACGGATCGCTCCGAATATCTTTACCGGCTATTAATTGGTCGAAACTTTCTACGCCATCGTGCCATCGTGGACGTAAGTAAAAAGTTTATGATGAAACAACCCTAATCAAACAATGCAGCTCCAGCGTCGAGCACTTGCATTTGAATCTTACTTACAGAATATTAGAATTATAAATTTAAACTCCATAGATTCAGATTCATAGCAAAAGGTAGCTTTCACTATGTCCCCAAGAGCACAGGTTTATCTGCTGGGTTTTATGCTGCTACTACTGGGCTTTGGCTTGGTCGCTTATAAAAGCAAGGCATTGGGCCTTCCGATAACCCCAAGCGCGTATCAAACGGTATGGACGATAGAAGCTAAGGTTGAATTTCAAGCCAAAGGCTCTGAAGTAAAAGTGTCGCTGGCTTTGCCAAAAGCTCAAACAAATATGGATGTGCTGGATGAGACCTTCAGCTCTTCCGGTTACGGCTTTACGGTCGAAAACATTAATGGTCACAACAGAGCGATTTGGTCTAAACGGCATGCCGAAGGCAAGCAAACCCTCTACTACAAACTGGATGTTCACCAACACCAGAACCATCGAGCCCCACTCCCAGTCGAATTATCAACCGAAGTTAAACGCCCTGATTGGGGTGGCAGCCGGTACGAATCTCTGCGGGTAGTTACCGCCAGTATCATTGAGCAAAGCCGGGCAACATCAGCGGATCGAGAAACCTTTGTCGCTCAGCTACTCAAGGCGTTGAATGACCCTCAAAATAAAGATGCCCGTTTAATTCGCAATATCTTAAAAGATCGCAGTCAGATGCAGACAGCGCTTGAATTATTGGCATGGGCCGATATTCCCGCTCATATGTTGCGCGGCATTTATTTGAAAGAAGACCGCAGCAGGATGGCGGCTGTAGAACTGGTGGAGATATACGACGGTGAACACTGGCTGGTGTTCGAACCAAAAACCGGCTCAAAGGGCCTGCCAAAAAACTTTCTGGTGTGGCAGCGCGGAGACAAATCACTGATCGATGTTGAAGGTGGCACTCGATCACGAGTCAGGTTTTCTACCCTGGAAAACAATGTACCTAAGCGGCATATTGCCTTAAAACAAATGGGGGGTGAACAAGCCGCCTTGATGGACTACTCCATTTACAGTCTGCCGATTGAACAGCAAAGCGTCTTTAAATTTATTCTATTGATGCCTGTCGGAGCGCTGATCGTTATTTTTACCCGCGTGGTACTGGGCGTACGCACGGCCGGTACATTTATGCCGATTTTGCTGGCAATCGCTTTTGTGCAAACCAGTTTATTGAGTGGTGTACTGATCTTTTTATTGATATTGGCCGTAGGCCTTTGGGTTAGGTCCTACTTGAGCCGGCTGGATTTGTTGCTGGTATCCCGCATTGCCGCAGTGGTGGTGATCGTTGTGGGAATGATGGCGATGATTAGTATTGTGAGTTACAAGCTGGGTATTGAACAGGCACTTACGGTCACCTTTTTCCCGATGATTGTCATCGCCTGGACAATAGAACATATGTCGATTTTATGGGAGGACGATGGACCAGTGGAAGTATTGATACAAACCACCGGCAGTTTACTGGTGGCCATCTTTTGCTATATAGCGATGACCAATCGCTACATCGAACACTGGATGTTTAACTTCCCTGAGTTACTGTTAGTGCTACTGGGCACAATTATTATTCTTGGCCACTACACGGGCTATCGAGTTTCTGAACTGATCCGTTTCCGTCATATGGGTCAGCAATAATTATGATTACCAGCCCGGCAAAACTAAAGAAAAATAAAATACTGGGAATGAACAGCCGTAATATTGAGTATATTGCGCGCTATAACGCCAGGCATCTGTACCCGTTGGTGGATGACAAGTTAAAGACAAAACGCTCCGCAAAAAATGCCGGGATTGCTGTGCCAGAATTATTAGGAGTGATCGAAAGCCAGTGGCAGCTCAAGAATCTGCACGGCATGATTGGGAACTGGGATAAGTTTGTCATCAAGCCCACTCGTGGCAGCGGCGGCAAGGGAATTTTAGTCATTACCGGTCGTGACTCAGAGCTTTACGTAAAACCCAATGGCAGCAAATTGGATCTCGCGGCTATTCGACGTCATATCAATAATATCCTCAGCGGCCTCTACAGCCTCGGCGGCAAACCCGATTGCGTCATGCTGGAAGCCTTAATCGAATACGACGCTGTATTTAATGATTACACCTACGAAGGAGTGCCCGATCTACGCATTATTGTGTTTAAGGGCTTCCCTGTCATGGCCATGCTGCGCTGCTCAACCCATGCCTCGGATGGGCGCGCCAATTTGCACCAGGGCGCGATCGGTGTGGGTCTTGATCTAATCACTGGTCACAGCTTATTTGCCGTACAGCATGACCGCCCAATAGAAAAACACCCAGACACTGATAAATCGTTTTCCGAACTGGAAATTCCCGGCTGGGATAATATTCTTGAGTTGGCATCAAGCTGCTATGAAATGACCGGTTTAGGTTATATCGGTTGCGATATCGTATTGGATAAACAGCAAGGTCCCGTGATTTTAGAGTTAAACGCCAGACCTGGCCTGGCAATTCAACTAGCCTCTGGTCATGGTTTATTGGAACGACTGCATTACGTGGAAGGCCTGGACGCAGAAACGCTGGAACTGCCCCCACGAGAAAAGGTACGTTTAGTTCAATCCCATTACTGAGACGAGCCTAAACAATCACATCAACACTGCTCAGTAATTTCTCCACCAATGCATAACCGCTCTGATCGGCTAAGTTACTGGCATCGCGTAAGCGGTGAGTAAAGACGGCCGGCAATACAGCTTGTAAATCTTCTGGCAATACATGATTACGCCCGTGAATTAACGCCCATGTTTTAGAGCAGCGTAACAGTGCCAGGGCACCCCGTGGAGACACGCCGTGTGCAAAGCTTGGCGATGCGCGTGTAAAGGCTACTAAGCGCTGCAGATAAGCCAGGAGGCTGTCACTGGCGATAACCTCATCCACTTGTTTCTGAATCATGATTAACTGATTGGGCGTGATTCTGGCTTTTAGTAGTGCCAATCGCTCCTGAACATCTCCTCCCTTTAGCAATAACAATTCTGATTCTTGTGAGGGATAACCCAATTCTATGCGCATTAAAAATCGGTCGAGTTGTGATTCTGGTAATGGGAATGTACCAGACTGTGAGGCCGGGTTTTGTGTGGCAATCACAAAAAACGGCTTAGTCAGCCTGCGCGTCTCGCCGTCCTGCGTAACTTGGTACTCTTCCATCGCCTCCAGCAAAGCACTTTGGGTTTTTGGTGTGGTGCGATTAATTTCATCGGCCAGTAACAACTGCGTAAAGATGGGGCCAGGGTGAAAAGTAAACTGGCTGCTGTTGCGATCAAATACGGAGACACCGAGAATATCCGATGGCAGTAAATCGCTGGTGAATTGAACGCGGCTGTAATCCAGTCCCAGCACCGTAGCTAATGCTTTGGCCAGTGTCGTTTTACCCATGCCGGGTAAGTCTTCAAGTAATAAGTGCCCGCCTGTAAATAAGCAGGTTAACGCGAGTTTAATCTGCTCTTGTTTACCCAATACCACCTGGCCTATGTCTGCCAGTGCGTGGTTTACCAAATCGGCAACGCTGCTTTCTTTACTCAAATTTAATCCTTAATTAAAGAGTTCTTAAATTGAGGGCAGGCTTACAGCGCGTCGATGCCACGCTGTAAATCATTCTTTAGATCGATGACGTCTTCTAAGCCTACGGCAATACGCACGAGGTTATCGGTAATACCTGCCACAGCCTTCTCTTCGTCGGACAAACGTCCGTGAGTTGTGGTGCCCGGATGCACGATCGTTGTCTTTGTATCGCCAAGATTAGCGGTAAGAGACATGATCTGAGTTGCGTCAATAAAACGCCAGGCCGCTGCTTTATCGCCCTGTACGCGGAAAGAAAGAACACCTCCAAAAGCGCGCTGCTGTTTTGCCGCCAGCTTATGGCCCGGGTGAGTTGGCAGACCCGCATAGAACACCTGCTCTATTTCTGGCTGCTGATCTAACCACTGAGCCAAGTCCAACGCATTGGCTGAATGGGCGTCCATACGCAGGCGCAGAGTTTCCAAACCTTTAAGAAATACCCACGCATTGAATGGGCTCATGGTTGGACCAGCGGTACGCAAGAAGATCACTAGATCTTCCAAGAGTGCCTGAGGACCAACAATGGCACCGCCCACGCAACGGCCCTGGCCGTCCAGGTATTTAGTCGCAGAGTGAATAATAATGTCTGCCCCTAACTCTAAAGGCTTTTGTAACGCAGGCGTACAGAAACAGTTATCTACCGCTAACAACGCACCTTTGGTTTTGGCTATTTCTGCCAGGCGTGAAATATCAACAACATCACACAATGGGTTAGACGGGGTTTCTACAAACAGTAACTTGGTGTTGTCTTGCAACGCCGCTTGCCACTCGCCGTAATTGGTAGGAGACACAAAGGTAGTCTCCACGCCAAACTTAGCCATGTAGCGAGTAAAAAAAGCGGTAGTGGTACCAAACACACTGCGTGAGCAGATTACGTGGTCACCGGCCGCTAATAACGCCATACAGGTCGTTAGGATCGCAGCCATTCCAGAAGAAGTAGCGACTGCCGCCTCTCCACCTTCTAATGCGGCAAGGCGCTGTTCAAACATTCTCACCGTGGGGTTGGTATAGCGGGAGTAAACGTTGCCCTTATCTTCACCAGAAAAACGTGCAGCGGCTGCTTCAGCCGAATCAAATACGTAGCTTGATGTGGTGAAAATAGGTTCGCTGTGTTCACCTTCTGCGGTGCGAGTTTGCCCCGCACGCACAGCCAGTGTGTCTATCCCTGCTCCCTGTAATGATTCATCGAGGAAATCATTCATAACTTATATCTCTGGTTTTTCTATAAAGTTTTTTGTCAGCATTAAAACAAAAACGGCAGCTCAATGGCTGCCGCTTTGATACCACTTAACTTTGATACCACTTAATAATGTATCAGTTAGGGTATCAGTTAGGCGTAGTGTCATTGTGCAGTCCCATCACGGCATTGTCACCCTGATCGATCTGTTTGACGTCACCTGATTTAGCTTTGGCGCTGTCGTTACGCTGGGCATGCAGGTCATCGAGGTACTGCTGGTCTACATCACCGGTAATATATTTACCGTCAAAAACGGAACAATCAAATTTACTCGGGTTGTCGCCGCCTTCGCTAGACGCCGAAATCAAATCTTCCAGGTCCTGGTAAATTAACCAATCGGCACCAATTTCTTCACAAACTTCTTCGGTTGTACGACCGTGTGCAATCAGTTCTGAAGCTGATGGCATATCAATACCGTATACGTTCGGATAAATTACCGCTGGCGCGGCAGAAGCAAAATACACTTTGGCAGCACCCGCATCACGAGCCATCTCAATGATTTGCTTACAAGTGGTGCCGCGCACAATCGAATCATCAACTAACAGTACATTCTTACCTTCAAATTCCAAACCAATAGGGTTTAGCTTTTGACGTACCGATTTTTTACGCTGCTGTTGGCCCGGCATAATAAAGGTACGCCCGATGTAGCGGTTTTTCACCAGGCCTTCGCGGAATTTTACGCCAATATTGTGCGCCACAGCCTGACCCGCCACACGGCTTGAATCAGGAATTGGAATTACCACATCAATGTCATGATCTGGGCGTTCCCGGATAATTTTTTGAGCCAGCTTTTCACCTTGGCGAAGACGCGCTTTATACACCAGCACGCCATCCATGATGGAGTCTGGACGTGCAAAATAAACATGCTCGAAGATACAAGGCGTTAAGTTGGCCTCAACACACTGGTGGCTGTAAAACTCGCCTGTGCCAGTGATCATAATCGCTTCACCGGGACGAACATCACGGATAAGCTCAAAGCCCTGTACATCGAAAGCCACACTTTCTGAGGCCACCATGTATTCAGTACCGTCTTTGGTTTCTTTTTTACCAAACACCAACGGGCGAATACCATACTGATCGCGGAAAGCAACCAGGCCATGCTCACCCACCAGTGCTACACAAGCGTAACCGCCACGTACTCGTCCGTGCATACCGGTTATTGCAGCAAAAATATCTTCTGGCGCCGGTGTCAGCTTATTAAGCTTTAACAGTTCTTGAGCAAAGACGTTGAGCAATACTTCTGAGTCTGAATCTGTATTCATGTGGCGCAGATCGGCTTTATACAGATCCTGCCTCACCTCTTCCGTATTGGTTAGGTTGCCATTGTGGGCCATGGCAATACCGTACGGAGAGTTTACATAAAATGGTTGAGCCAAGGCTGGGCCTGAACTGCCCGCCGTTGGATAGCGAACATGACCAATGCCGACGTTACCAATCAAGCGCTGCATATGACGAGTGCGGAACACATCGCTGACAAGGCCGTTGGCTTTTTGCTGGGCAAATTTGCCCTCGTGGAAAGTTGTAATTCCGGCGGCATCCTGTCCGCGATGCTGAAGCATCGTTAGCGCGTCATACAATTTAACATTGACGTCACTTTTACCAACAACACCTACAATGCCGCACATACTGGTTCTACCCTTATTAATTTCTCCAGAAAAAGAACATCCTGCCCTTTTCCAGAGTCGTCTCCAAAAATACGTAACGCAAACACGTGGTTTTGCTGGAATTTTGGTGGCTCACAACGAGGCTTTGCCTCGCGGCAGTACATCCTGCACTGCATACTAAAAAAATCGCACGTTACCGAGTCTAGACCCAACAACATTTTTAAAATAATGAGGTTACATAACTGACTAAAGAATCGGTTGTTTGTCTTGCCCAATCTTCCATCGATAGAAAACTCGGAATCAAATGGGATTCTTGCCACCAGGGATCTTGGTCTATCGGTACAACCCCAGGGACTAAAATCAAAATAGCCAAAACAATTAAAGCGCCACGGCCAGCACCAAACAATACACCCAGCAGGCGATCAGTACCTGACAGGCCTGTTACACGCACCAACTCACCGATCAAATAATTAACCAGTGCTCCCACAATCAGAGTCGCCACGAACAATAGCCCGAAGGCGGTTATTTCACGAATTGATGGTGTGGCTATGGCTTCCTCCAATAAGGCGGACATTTCCACCCTGAAGGTCATGGCCACAAAAAACGCAGCGACCCAGCAGGCCAAAGATAGAGCTTCTTTAATTAAGCCTCGTTTGGCACCAATGAGGCTGGAAACCACAATGATGCCTATAATTGTCCAATCTGCCCAATTCATACTATTAACTTGGCTACCTGTGAATCAAAGAATGAACGGCGAAACAATCTCATCCGAATGTGCCCGCCAATATAGACGCAATTCTATCAAAGCAGACCCGTTCCCCACCAGTAATAAAAATGAATTTTTTATTCACTCGTACTTCGATGAAAATTACAGGCACGCTCTATCAACCTGGCTTAAAAGCGACCAATAACGTATTGGTTTTAAGCTTTTTATCTAATGCTCTCTTAAGTATTACAGCTTTTTCACGTTGTATTTTCGGCCCCACGAAAACACGGGTAATAGTTTCACCACCCGCATCCGCTTTACGCGTAAAGGCAGGAAAACCCTCTTTGATTAATTTATCCCGCAAAGCCTCGGCGCGACCAACTTCTTTAAAACTGCCCACCTGTATAGCCCATGCATTTGGCACGCCGCGATCGTCCAGAATTTTTGTCTGCTCGGCTAACTTTATAGCGGTAGGCCTGGCCTCAGCCTGAACAACTTCTTCCTCTGTTTCAGGCAGCAAACGATACATCTCATCGGGGGATTTAGCCGGTTCAATACCCTCTGGCTGTGTCGGCGGGGTAATTGTTAACGGTTTAATATCTGGCGC
>JAUVQU010000069.1 GCA_030597965.1 Cellvibrionaceae bacterium | reverse complement strand
CTCATTTGCTTGGGAGCAGAAGATGTAAAAAAACCATCCAGACTATACTCTAGCGATAACCCATAGCCTCTAGACTCAAGGACGTCGAAAAAATGAGAATAAGACAATGACCCAAACCAATGATCATCCCAGACTGACCCGCTTGGCCATTAATGAAGAAGGTTTTGTGTTTGACCCTCAAACAGGTGAAAGCTTCACAGTAAACGCCAGTGGCAGTCTCATCATGAAAGCACTTGCCCAAGGAAAGTCCGATGAGGTCACGGCACAAACCCTAGCAGAAGAATACGATATTAACCCACAGGATGCGCACAGTGATTTCCTTGACTTTGTTGAGCAACTTCGACTCTATCGATTGATTTAAGGGCAACACAATGAAACCACTTTATGTTGGTGTAACAGGGATCAACGCGAGTGATAATCCAGCACCTGGCATTGGGGTTGCTCGCAGCTTAAAAGAGCAGAATGAACGTGAAATTCGCATCGCTGGTTTAGCCTACGATGCGATGGAACCCGGTATTTATATGGATTGGGCGGTGGACAAGTCATTTTTGATTCCATATCCAAACGCGGGGCATGAAGCACTCATGCAGCGACTACTTTACGTCAAATCAAACTTTGGCCTTGATGTTGTAATACCAACGCTTGATAGCGAACTACCTTTTTTTATCCAATCTCAAGCAGAGTTAGCACAACACGGCATCGCCACCTTAATTCCCACCGAGGAACAGTTCAAATTACGTAGTAAAGAACACTTGCCCGATATCGCTGAACGTGCGGGCATTAGTGCGCCTAAACAAGCCACCGTCGCCAGTTATGAAGAACTCAATAAAGCGGTTACCGACATTGGCTTACCTTTGATGATCAAAGGCACACTCTATAAAGCCTATCGCGCTCACACACGGGAAGAAGCAATGGCCTACTTCGGCAAAATTGTTGCTGAGTGGGGCTACCCCGTTATTGTGCAAGCTGCGGTAACGGGTGAAGAGATGAACGTCATTGGAGTGGGCGACGGCGATGGGAATGCCCCTGGCTTAGTGGCCATGAAAAAAATGAGCATCACCGAACTGGGTAAAGTATGGACAGGGGTCACCATCGTACACCCCACCCTATTGGAAGCTGCACGTCAGTTCGTTTCAAGCACACACTGGCACGGCGCATTTGAGATGGAATGCATGGTTGATGGCGATACGATTCATCTCATCGAGATCAACCCTCGCTTTCCTGCCTGGGTCTATTTTGCCACTGGCGTGGGCGTTAACTTGCCATACATGTTAGTTCAACGCGCCCTGGGGCAAACCCCAACACCAGCCAGCAGCTACCCCGCAGGTAAACTCTTTATCCGCTACACCGGCGAACAGATTTGCGACCTGGAGCGTTTTAAAAATATGGTCACCCTGGGAGAGTCTTCATGAGCACATCCACGCCTAAATCAAAGTCAAACTACGTCAAACCACTCATTACCAAATTACAGGGCGGCATGATAAACAAATTTGGCGCGACACCTTATTACGCACGCAAGGTACGCACCAACATTGACGGTGTGAGTATCGAGAGCCTCACCAAGAACTTTGGCTCGCCGCTATTTGTCTTTTCAGAAACGCATATCCGCCACACCATTCGCCAAGCGAAAGAGGCGTTTAGTACCCGCTACCCTAACGTCACATTTGCTTGGTCGTATAAAACCAATTACCTCGATGCCATCAATGCCATTTTTCATCAAGAGGGCAGCATTGCCGAGGTGGTCTCAGAAATGGAATACGATAAAGCACGACATTTAGGGGTTCCCGGTAGCGACATTATTTTCAACGGCCCCCATAAATCGATCGCCGCACTAAAAAAAGCAGCCCAAGAGGGTGCAAAAATTCACATCGATCATTTTGATGAAATCGATGATTTGGAAAAGGTTGCAGAAGAACTCGACAGAAAAATCCCTGTCGCGATTCGTTTGAGTTTAGACGCAGGCATTCACCCACAGTGGAGCCGTTTTGGCTTTAACTTAGAGTCTGGTCAAGCCATGGATGCGGCCCGGCGCATCACCATGGGCGGGCACTTGCAATTGATCGGGCTGCATTGCCACATTGGCACCTTTGTTCTCGAACCCGATGCATACAAAACCCAAATAGAAAAAATGATTCACTTTGGCTATCGGCTCGAAGAAACACTCGATATTCACATCGACTACTTTGATATTGGTGGCGGCCTGCCTTCTCGTAGCCAACTCAAAGATACCTATATGCCACCGGATATTAGCGTACCGGCGATGGACACCTACGCGGAGAAAATATCTGAAGGACTGAACAATGCGCTACGCCCTGGGGACTACCCTAAGCTCTACATTGAAAGTGGCCGAGCATTAATCGATGAGGCCGGCTATCTGATCACTACCAATATCGCGTCAAAACGACTCCCAGATGGCAGAAAAAGTTATATCTTAGATGCAGGTGTCAACCTACTGTTCACCGCAAACTGGTACAAATTCAATATCGAAACTGACCGCGAATTAGCTGGGCTAGGAGAACCCTCACTGCTCAACGGGCCGCTGTGTATGAACATCGACATTATTGACGAAGGCACAATGCTGCCACCAATGCCACGAGGAACGCGCGTGATCCTGTCCCCCGTGGGTGCCTACAACGTAACTCAGTGGATGCAGTTCATCGAATACCGCCCAGCGGTCGTGTTAATCACCGAAGAAAGCAAGCCACTCGTGATTCGAGAAGGTGAGGATCTCAGTGATCTGCTTCATCGAGAACATTTACCCGATCACCTTAAACTTAATCAGCCCTCATAGGAGACAGCGTTGCAAATGACTCACGCTCGATAAAGCAGGGCTCAGTATAAAAATAATGATATTTAAAAAAATAGAAAGCCAACACTTTAAAACACTGTTTTACAGTTACTCGGAAATTTTTTTCTTACAGAGTAGCTTAGCGGGTTTGCTGCTGGCCGTTATCACAATGATCAATATTAACGTCGGTATTTCCGGTATGGTCTCGGTCACGGCAGCCTATCTATTCGCCCGTTTTATAGGCATGAGTAAAAGCTTTCTCAATTCAGGTTTCTATACCTACAACGCCTTGCTGGTCGGGCTTTCAATTGGCTACCTGTTTGCCCTTACGCCGTTAAGCCTGTTTTTTATTATTACGGCCGGGGTGTTTAGCTATGTGCTCAGCGTCATGTTGGAGCACCTGTTTAGCTATTACCTCCGACTTCCTGCGCTGAGCCTGCCTTTCGTAATGATTAGCTCCATCGCCTACCTTGCCTCATACAGCTACAGCAATTTGTACGTCATTGGCAGTTATGTCCCCTTAGATAACCCTACGCTGATACTGCCCTACTGGTTAGAAGGCTTTTTTATGTCACTGGGGGCAATATTATTTTCCCCCCATGTTTACACCGGTATTCTTTTCTCACTGGTGATATTAGCCGTATCACGTATTATTTTTCTACTCGCCGTATTGGGTTTTTACTTAGGTGCCACCCTCTCTGGCTTAATGGACGGGGCAATGATTTCAGCCTATCTGAATATCAATAACTTTAACTTTATTCTCATCGCCATTGCCCTGGGAGGTGTCTATCTCGTTCCCTCCCCGCGTAGCTACGTGATCGCCGCAATCGCTGTAGCAATTGCAACAGTGCTACTCGATGCAGTGCAACTATTTTGGTCCAGTCATGGCATCCCCGCTTTCACGCTGCCATTTAATATCATTACCTTAAGTTTTCTTTACGTACTCAAGCTGGTGAACTTTCCTTTAGTAGCCTATGCCATTCGTAAAAGCCCAGAAGAAACGCTGGACGATTATATTAGCAACCTAAATCGTTTTGACCTCGTATCACCACGCTTATCATTACCCTTTTCCGGTCAATGGACGGTTTGGCAAGGTTTCAATGGACAATGGACACATCAAGGCCAGTGGCAGCACGCCTACGATTTTGTAATCGAAAAAAATGGTGCTACACACCAAAATGAAGGCCTTCATTTAGAAGACTATTACGCGTATAAAAAACCGGTACTTGCACCCTGTGCTGGCAAAATTATAAAAATCATCAACACATTACCGGACAACATTCCTGGCACGGTAGACAGACAAAATAATTGGGGAAATTTAATCATCATTAAAACTGAACTTGGCAGCTTTGTGGAGTTATCCCACTTTGCCCATGAGTCAATTTTAGTGAAGGAAGGCGATTCGATTGAGATCGGTACACGATTAGGGTTGTGCGGTAACTCGGGGTATTCACCCCAGCCACATATCCACATTCAAATCCAGACGAGTGCGCACATTGGTGCAGCCACGTTGCCGTTCGTGTTTCAGGGTTACTTAGATCACCAGCAATTCATTGCCCTGGGTTTGCCCCCCGAAAAGTCTCATATCGAACCACTCTACGCTGAACGGAGCATGGAACATAAAACAGCATTTATTTTGGAACAGTGCTTTACCTACTTGGCACATGATGAGAGTGGCAATACAGAGGAAATCATACTTAAAGTGGGCATGAGTCCAACCAGTGAAACCTATATTGGTACACCCCAAGGAAAACTTTTTTTCGGGCGAGATAAACACAGCCTCTACTTTTATCGCTTGGAGGGAAATGACCCATGGTTGGCATTGATCTTCTCAGCCTTGCCGAGGCTACCTCTGCTCTATCGTCACTCGATGAGCTGGCAAGACTGCCTGCCTGTTGCAGCAGGCGTACGAGGTTGGCGTCGCCACTGGTTAAATCTTCTCCGTGCTGTGAATCACCGTTCAGGTCAATTACATTACCGAGCCCATTGGCATCACGAAGATATCATCCGTGGTCAGCTAAGTACTCCTGCCAAAAATGAAGAACACACAAACATTGAAGTCATTCTTCACCCTCAACTAGGCTTCGAGAGAATTCGTGTCGGTAATCGATATTTAGAGCGACAGGAAAACGCAGAATGAAAAAAGTCAGATTATTTCAGATGCTCATCGTCATATCGCTGGGATTAAATGCCTCACATTCCCTCGCCAGCCTGTTTATCTATCAGGCATCAAGCGACTACAGCACGAGCAATGATCGAGATAAAAGCACAAGCAAAGGTTTCTATTTAGACGGAACATTGGCAGAAATAGCCTATGAGAAAACAGACATTACGCTAACAGACAACGGTGGCACCACCCAATTTCATAATTTCACGGGCGTGTGGAAGCCCTATTCCAACATGCACCAACAACTACGCCTTGGACTACATTACACTAATACTAACGAGCGAGCATCCAATGGAAAATATACTTTTATTGGCGAGGCACTCAACTACGCTCAAAATGTATACGGCAGCGCCCTATACTACACTCATTACGCCAATAATGGCGTTGACGTATGGCAACTTTCCCCTCGCTTTGGTCGTTACTACTGGCCCAGATTTCTATCTGGCACACTCTACCTACAAGCCCAAATCGATGCTATCTCACTCACCAGCAATATTGAATCTAGGGACTATCTATCCCTAGACCTAAAAAGCCACTGGCGCATTGATGCTTGGGCTGTTGAATTAGGTGGCTGGCTAGGCAAACAACGCTCAGCAGTTACCAGCCGAGGTTTTACTGTGTACAACCTGGATGATCTTTACGAAGGTGAGGCACGTATCATCACAACTTACCATCACGATAATAATTTTAGCTTAAGTTTAGCGGGTCACTTGACTAAAAGAATCGCCGATAATCACGATCATACTGTCGCTAGCTGGATGATTGGGCTAGGCTATTCGTTTGAATAAGTTGTGGCAAAAAATCATATGGCAATATTCAATATTTGTTGATTTCCAAATAACCACGAATAGTTAATAGAGAGCGCTTTATGAAAAAAATAGTACTTGTAATAAGCCTGCTATCACTCCTAAGCTTCCAGTCATACGCAGTGGAAGACCCTGTTCGTGACGCTTATTTACGCTCCTTTCAATATGAAAGTAAACAAAATTACGATGATGCCATACGCACTTTAATACCCATCTATAACAAGTATCCAAAGGCCTATACCCTAAACCTAAGAATTGCATGGCTACACTATCTCTCCGGCCATTACGCAAATAGTATAAAACACTACGAAACAGCAGCGACCACAACACCCAGCGCACTAGAACCGCAACTTGGAAAATTGCTCCCCCTATTAGCGCAGGAGCGTTATGAAGAGGCCGAACAAACCGCCAACAAGGTCATACGCACGGATACAAACAACTACTACGCTAATCTACGGCTCATCATCGCAACACGTATGCAGAACAAGTATGCTGCCGCTCAAAATGCTACTCGAAAAATGAGAGCCCTCTACCCAAGCGATATCCATTTTATTGCCCAAGACGCACTGATTCACGAACAGCTTAAAGATTTTAATACTGCCTCTGCACTCTACTGGGATTTATTAATACTCGACCCAGAAAACATCACAGCTAAACGGTATTTCGGGATGGAATAACCGCTTAACACCATCTATAACCTATTGTACCTCTATTGGGAGTGAGCGATATGACTAAACAGATAACGCTTCAAGAGATAAAGAAAGCTTTAGCAAAAGATGAATTCATTTTTCACTATCAACCCAAAGTATCAATGATCACAGGTGAACTGATAGGCGGAGAAGCATTGATTCGTTGGAAAAAATCAGATGGCCATATTGTTCAACCATCAGAATTTATCCCATTAGCGGAATCTTCTGGTTTTATTTCTGAAATTACAAAAACAATGTTCCATAAATTAGTAATTGATATGGTCATTTTTGAAGATGTGGCGGGTGGCCTATCTATTTCAATGAACGCTTCTACAAAAGATTTTAAAGATCGAGGTTTTGTAGATATTGTAAAAAAAACCATTGTCTCTAGGCAGCTTAATTCAAATAAAATTGAAGTGGAATTAACAGAATCCTCTTTACTGGAAGAAAGCGATATTGTTGATTCGAATATTTCATCATTAGCGGAGATGGGTATTGCTCTGACGATGGATGATTTTGGCACGGGCTTTTCCAGCCTTGATATTCTTAGTAAGTACTCATTTTCAAGTTTAAAAATAGATCAGGGCGTTGTAAGCAGAATGGAACACTCTGATAAGGATAGGGCCATCGTTGAGTCAAGCATCAGAATGGGGCATCAGCTCGGGATAGACGTTGTTGCGGAAGGGATTGAAAGTGAAAAAGTTTATCGAATGCTTCAGAACTTTGGTTGCACAATAGGGCAGGGGTATTGGATTAGCCACCCTCTTTCATTATCTGATTTTTTGTCATTGGCACAAGAAATGAAACGATGGCCATCCACACCAGCCGGACTTATTTATATGGCTCAAATAGATCACATTCAGTGGAGAAAATTGTTAATTAACAGTGTCTTTGATATAAAGGCCAGTAATGATTCATTTCAATTAGAAAGCAAGCCTCCAAAGTGTGAAAGGTCTTGCATGCTTGGCAAGTGGTATTACGGGGCCGGAAAGGTGTTTTCAGGTGTTCCCCAGTTTGATGACTTAGAAGAACCTCATTCGAAACTACATGATTTAGGGGACGAATTGATAGATGCCGCTGCAAAAGGGGCAACAAGAGAAGAGCTTGTGAGCAAGATGAGAGAGTTGAGTAGGCTATCAAGCTTAATAATACGACTGTTGCAAGAGCTGGAGAATGAAATACTGTAGCACTCGCGAGGTGCTTGCATAACATGCTGATTGAGAAAGGGGCGCTGCCGTGTTTATTTATTCTTTTCAGACCAAACGACACTCCCTATCCCGCTGAGGGGTTCAAAACCACCTTAAGGAACCTCTGATCTAAACCGGATGTTAATCATATCTGCGCCGATAGTTAGCTGTCGGTAAATTTCCGCTCCCGCGCTATCAATATCGCGTCACAACGTAGGCTAATTAATACCCATAAATCAACCCGTGCAGAGGAACAGCTCAAAGACCGGGTAAAAATTTCGCGCCAATAGATCCGCTTATCGACGCCCGTCACCATGTTGCAGCAAAATGAGCAGAGAACGAATGATGATATTACACAAAAGCTGGCATGCCGAAAGTACAGAAACAACCCTCGAATCACTTAACACAAGCCCAGAGGGTCTCTCCACAAAAGAAGCATCGAACAGACTCGCTAAGTATGGGGCTAACCGACTCCCTGAGGCAAAGCCACGTAGCCCACTAGTCAGATTTTTCTCCCAGTTTCACAACGTTCTTATCTATGTGCTCATTGCAGCAAGTCTCATCACCGCTATGCTGGGCCATTGGGTAGATGCGGGTGTCATTCTGGGTGTGGTGTTTGTGAATGCCGTAATTGGCTTCGTGCAGGAGGGCAAGGCGGAAAATGCATTGCGGGCAATTCGGCAGATGCTTCCTCCCAATGCGATAGTGATGCGCGATGGCCGACACATAACGATACAGGCAGAAGAGTTGGTGCCCGGCGATATCGTGTTACTGCAATCAGGCGATAAGGTACCGGCGGATCTACGGTTGTTCCGAGTCAAGGGATTGCAGATTCAAGAAGCAGTACTGACGGGTGAATCGATGGCCGCAGAAAAGGTCATAGAGCCTGTCTCTCAGGAGAGCATGATCGGCGACCGGCGCTGCATAGCCTATTCAAGCACCCTTGTTACCCATGGTCAGGGGAGCGGTGTAGTAGTTGCAACCGGTGTCCAAACTGAGATTGGCCACATCAGTACCCTGGTATCAGATGTAGAGTCCGTAACAACCCCGTTGTTACATCAAATGGCCCAGTTTGGCCGATGGCTGACGCTGGCTACTCTGGGAATTGCCAGTATTACCTTCGCTTTCGGTTCACTGGTTAGGGGTTATGCGGTGACTGACATGTTTCTTGCCGCCGTCAGCCTGGCAGTGGCTGCGATACCCGAAGGTTTACCCGCCATCATGACCATCACACTGGCTATCGGCGTACAACGCATGGCTCGACGTAATGCCATTATCCGTCGGTTACCCGCAGTTGAAACCCTAGGGGCGGTCAACGTCATTTGTACAGACAAAACCGGCACATTGACTCGCAACGAAATGACCGTGCGCACTATTGTTACCGCCACCAATCTGTTTGAATTAAGTGGCACAGGCTACGACCCTCACGGTGCAATATCGCTACAGGGCAAAGACGTGCTACCAGAAGAAAAACCGCTTTTTCAGGAAGCCGTTCGAGCATCGATACTTTGCAATGATGCATCGCTGGAACAGAAAAACGGTGAATGGCTTGCCCATGGTGACCCAATGGAAGGCGCATTGCTGGTCGCTGGCTTAAAAGCCGGGTTGGAGATGGATACCGAAACGAAACAGTACCCGCGCGCCGACCTCATCCCGTTTGAATCTGAACACCGATTTATGGCAACGCTTCATCACAATCACACCGGAGATGCTTTTATCTTTCTCAAAGGTGCGCCTGAGCAGGTGTTGGAGATGTGTGTGCTTCAGCGAACCATTGATGGCGATCAGTCCCTAGACAGCAATTACTGGTTGAGCCGCATTGAAGAGATGGCACAGCAAGGCCAGCGCGTATTGGCCATTGCCGTTAAGCCGCTCAACCATAAACAAGAGGAGCTAAGATTCTGTGATGTGGAAGATAGATTGACGATGCTGGGTATGTTTGGCTTGATTGATCCACCTCGCGAGGAAGCCATTGAGGCAGTGAGAATATGCAGCTTGTCGGGTATTCGCGTCAAAATGATCACGGGCGATCACGGTGCCACGGCACGTGCCATCGCACAACAACTCAAACTTACAAATAGCGATGATGTGCTCACTGGGCAAGCGCTGGAGATAATGAGTGAGAATGAGCTACGACAACGTGTGCAAGAAGTGGATGTTTATGCGCGAGTCAACCCTGAACACAAATTACGCCTAGTGCAACTGTTACAAGAGCTGGGTTTAATCGTGGCCATGACCGGTGATGGCGTGAATGATGCCCCCGCACTGAAACGTGCCGACGTAGGCACCGCCATGGGCCAGAATGGGACGGAAGCCGCCAAGGAAGCGGCCGACATGGTTCTGGCCGATGATAACTTTGCCTCCATCACTCATGCCGTAGAAGAGGGACGCACCGTTTACGACAACCTCAAAAAGGCCATTCTTTTTATTCTACCGACCAATGGTGGTGAGGCGCTGATTATCCTGGCCGCCATCGTTTTTGGTTTTCAGCAACTACCCTTAATACCGGTGCAGATTCTCTGGGTGAATATGGTAACAGCGGTCACCTTGGCACTGTCACTGGCATTCGAACCACCTGAACAGAGCGTCATGCAACGGCCTCCTCGTGATGCCCGTGAACCGATGCTGACGTCTCATCTTATTTGGCGGGTTGTGTTTGTTTCCGTCATTTTGATGAGCGGAACTTTCGGGCTATTTCTCTGGGAGATGGAGCAAGGTGCCAGCATTGAGCATGCCCGCACGGTCGCTGTAAATACATTGGTCATGTTCGAGATTTTTTATCTATTCAGTTCTCGTTATGTAACCGCCTCGGTATTTAATTGGGCGGGATTAACAGGCAACCGTTATGTGCTGATTGCCATTGCTGTGCTCATTATATTCCAGCTGAGTTTTACCTATCTTGCGCCAATGCAATCCTTATTTGGCACCACTGCGCTTGATGCCAGTATGTGGTTACGCATTTTTCTGGTTGCCTCCTCTGTATTATTTTTGGTTGAGTTAGAGAAGATGTTTATACGACGCAGCAAGGCGAATTAAACTCGCCTCACCAACGTTTTAGATTTACCTAATCATTCATTCGCACATGGGTATAACAAATACCCATGTTCTCCACTCACCTTATTCATCGCTCAACGGCTCAACCTTTCTCGTCCAACCAAAATCTTCAAAAATCACGTACAACACAGGAATGAGAAACAGCACCATCACTGTCGTTGCAACCAAACCAAAGGCAATTGAGGTCACCAGTGGCGTCAGTACTTTTGCCTGGTGGCTAGTCTCAGCCAGAATGGGCAGTAAACCTGCAACCGTTGTTGCAGAGGTCAACAGCACGGCACGAAACCGAGCACGACACGCTTGTTGCGCAGCCTCTAAGGCGGACATGCCCTGCTGGCGATGTTCTTTGATAAAGGCCACCAGTAGAATGGAATCGTTCACGGCAATCCCTGCCAATGAAATCATACCAACGATGCTTGGCATTGAG
>JAUVQU010000165.1 GCA_030597965.1 Cellvibrionaceae bacterium | reverse complement strand
CCTCATAGCAGTATTGAGTAGGGTGCGAAAATGAAAAGCTCCTTTAATAGCCCGTCCTTTTTAATGAATTTGAGCCATACACACTGCATAACATAGCAAGCGAGTGTAATTCGGCGCCAAACTTGTTAAGTTAACCCTCCGCAACTTTAATAATAATCATTAAAATATAATCAATAAAAAGGACAGACCATGAAGCATATTGTAATTTCTCTACTGGCAACCCTGTTACTCAGTGCAAACGCAATGGCCGAAAAGCCAGAAGGCATGGGCAAAGCCAAAATGAAAGAGGCCAAAGCCGTCACTCAAATCGATGCTAGAAGCGAAATGAGAGACGCAAGAAGCGATGCTAGAAGTGACGCACGAAGCGATATAAGAGACGCGAGAAGCGATGCTAGAAGTGACGCCCGAAGCGACATAAGAGACGCGCGAAGCGATGCTAGAAGTGCAGAAGGAAAGAAAGACAAACTCAGCAAAGCACGAGAAGGTAAATTAGACCAGGAGCGTAAAGAACTTGGTAAAGGCTCCGAGAAAGGCCAGGCAGCCCGTGAAGAACACAGCAAAAAATGGTGGAACTTCTGGGATTAATTCCCAACCAACCTTTCGCCACGCCTATCTAAGGCGTGGCTTTTCTTCTCTATTCAGCTTTACCGCACACCTTCTTTTCTTACCCTAAAACCATTCAGTCACAGCTCTGCCACATTGCCACTGGCGCACACCCGAAAAGACTGGTTAAATCCTGTCATCTCTTTGAGGTGAATTTCATTCGCGGCGCCTCATTAAAAGACTTGGAATATAACAACGGAGCACAGCATGGCCAGTACTTTTCACCCGCCCCAGCGTACACTTATGGGCCCCGGCCCTTCTGATGTCAGCCCTCAGGTTTTAGAGGCCCTGGGTCGCCCGACTATTGGCCACCTCGACCCGCAGTTTGTAAAACTGATGGATGAAATAAAAGAGCTGCTGCAATACGCCTTTCAAACTAATAATGAATTGACCATTCCTGTTTCCGCACCGGGTTCTGCCGGCATGGAAGCCTGCTTTGTGAACTTACTGGCGCCGGGCGATAAAGCCATCGTCTGCCAAAACGGTGTTTTTGGTGGTCGCATGAAAGAAAACGTCGAACGCTGTGGCGCAACAGCTGTGATGGTTCAAGATGATTGGGGCAAACCTGTCAGTATCGACAAGGTTAGAGCCGTATTTGCAGAGCACCCAGACGCGAAGGTTCTAGCGTTTGTTCACGCAGAAACCTCAACCGGTGTTGAGAGTGATGCCAAAGCCCTCTGTCAATTGGCCCACGACAACAATGCATTAAGTATTGTCGATACCGTCACTTCAGTAGCGGGCATTGAAGTTAATGTAGATGCATGGGGCGCAGACGCCGTGTATTCCGGTACGCAAAAATGCTTGTCCTGTGTGCCGGGTATCTCGCCTGTCACTTTCAGCCCACGTGCCGTTGAAGCCATTAATGCCCGTACGCACAAGGTACAGAGCTGGTTCTTGGATATGCAATTGATCATGGGCTATTGGGGTGCCAACACCAAGCGCGCCTATCACCACACTGCACCGGTGAATGCCATGTACGCATTACACGAATCCCTGCTAATCCTACAGAACGAAGGTTTGGAAAATGCCTGGGGGCGACACCAGAAAAATCATCAGGCACTGGTCGCGGGCATCGAAGCAATGGGGCTTACCATGGTCGTTGATGCCGACGACCGGCTCCCACAACTGAACCTTATTGCTATCCCAGAGGGCATAGATGATGCCGCTGTTCGCAACACCCTTCTATCGCACTATGACCTAGAGATCGGAGCGGGACTGGGTGATTTTGCAGGCAAAGCCTGGCGTATTGGGTTAATGGGTCATGCATCCAATAAAAAGAACGTATTACTCTGCCTTAATGCACTGGAAAACACCCTCGGAGAAATGGGCGCTCCTATTAATAAAGGTCGTGCAGTAAAGGCGGCCAATGCTGTGTATGCTTAAACGATAACAGCATAAGCAATAAAGCTATCCAATCTCTCAAGGAGAAGTCACGTTGATAGGGACAAAACTTAAAATTACTTTCGTAGGGCTTGTCGCTGCAGCGGGTGCCCTGCTTTATTCAATACAAGATGACTTCGCCGTAAAGCTACTAAAAGAGTTAGCTGGCGCTGGTGCTGAAGTTCAGGTTGCCGGTCTGGTTATAACTACAGACTGCCTTAAACAAAGCGACCTTGCTCCTTGTCAAAATTTCGCAAATACCGATGTTCTTTATTTCAGCGGCATGCTCCCCTGCCCGAAAGGGGAAGGTAGCAGTCTGGCGGAATGCATAGAGTCAAATGATCGCCCGCTGCCGCTGGTTCGCAACGCTTTAGCCTGGGAACTGGGAGAAACAGAAGCGGTTGTACTCTACGGCCCTATGCCACCCACGCCGACTTATTTCAGCAAAGAACTAATAGTCTATGAGCGTCACGTCACCCACATTCCAAAAATGGAGGGTTATGTAAAGCCAGGTCCTGGTGAAAACCCTCCGCCCAAAACCATGCCGAATCGCTTAGTCATCGATGCATCGGTGGGAGACTCTCTGAATCAGCGCCATATGAACACAGCCCCTTCTCCAGAGAACCCTGAAGAGGAGCTCTTCGCCATCATCATTTCCGGCAACAAAGTTGTGATGGAAAAAACCGCTCAAAGCCTTATTGCTGGTGGCATACCTGAAGCGGCAATCAACCGCATGGCTATTACAGACAATTTTGTTCTGGGCAGCGACGATAAAGCCGACACCTTTCGCTTGATAGGACGTATCGCCCGTCCATTTAATGAAGAAAAAATGGCTGCGACTCTCAGTCTGGTAAATTATAAGTTCTGGCGTGTCACCTTCCCGGACGAGACAACCGACTTTACACCCTACCCAGTTCCAGGCTGCGATTCTCTGGATTTTGGCGAAGGACGTCCACCTTCCCCCTGTCACCGAAGTCGTATAGCCGCCGCGCCTGAACTTACCGAAGAGCAGCATCTGGCTTATCAACAGCTACAAAAACAAATCGTAGAAAAATTTGGCACCCCGAACAGATTTATCACTCCCGGATATCGTGAATACAGTGATGAGTTCTGCATTGAAACCGGCAGCTACTGCTGGGGTAACAACAATGACTCTCTGTACGTAAATATCAACGAGAAAGACGGTCGCATTATCACCTTTGACCTCAGCCAGCCCGATAGCAAAATAGTTATTGTGGGCATTGACCATCAAGCGGCCAACTGGGCCGACACCTGGAACCTCGGTTTCTTTGAACCCGGTGGTGTAACTCTTGGTTCCGTTGGATTTACAGACATCCAAAAATATGAGTATCCAGACATTGATCCCGCACTGGATAATCTTGGGTTTTACGTCCAGTTAAAGGCACAGTGTAATGATAACGATGAGTACTGCTATGAAATCAACTTTCGAGAAGGGCAGGAAAAACTCATGCAGATCATGAACCGGATTTATCTTAACCCCCAAACCGGCACAGGCCCGGCTGGCACGCAAACAGCTCTACCGGTTATTTACGTCTATCAGTAACTCACCTAATGCTGCATCACGCTTTAGCTTGATGCCTGAACCAGCGCTTCTGCCTGCTCTGCAATCACCCACTCTTCATTGGTTGGGATGACTAAGCAGGCAGGAGCATTCTTAGTGCTAATTCTTCTTTCCGCACCCTCTCCTTCCTTACCAATACAGCAATCCTGATTTTTTTCGATATCTAACGCCAAGTGTAAAATGGCCAGATGACCGACCACCTTCTCGCGGATATAAGCTGAATTCTCACCAATACCACCGGTAAAAACCAACGCATCTAACTGAGTTAGTCCCACACTGACAGCAGCAATATTGCGAGCGATACGGTAGCAAAACACCTCTAAGGCCAGTGTCGCTTGTTTATTCCCCTCCACTGCAGCGGCTTCTAATTCGCGACAATCATTACTCAGCTCTGAAATACCCAATAGCCCTGACTGCTCGGTGAGCAAAGTTTTTACATCAGCTAATTCATAACCTAATTGTTCCACCAAATGGAAGACCAATGTTGGATCCACATCACCACTGCGTGTCCCCATCATCAAGCCTTCCTGCGGCGTTAATCCCATACTGGTATCCACGCATTTTCCATACGCAACCGCAGCCACACTGCATCCACTACCCAAATGCGCTGTAATCAGCTGTATTTTCTCACGCGGCTTACCCAATAACCCAGCTGCTCGACGGCTGACAAAGTCATGGCTGGTGCCATGAAAGCCATATCGGCGAATGCCGTGCTCACGGTATAACTTATAAGGCAAGCCATACAAATAAACATAGTCAGGCATGGTTTGATGGAAGGCGGTATCAAACACCGCCACTTGTGGCAGGTGTGGAAAAGCAGCTTGAGTTGCCTCGATACCGATGGCGTGAGCAGTATTGTGCAATGGTGCTAATTTAGCCAAATCCACAATAGCCGCTTTTACCTCTGGAGTGATCCGCACAGGATCACTGTAATGCTCGCCACCGTGGACCACGCGATGTCCTACACAATCAATCGACTCGGCTAGATTTAATTCGTGGATACGCTCAACGATGGCATTAACCGCTGCCTGGTGATCGGCCTTACCTGTTAATAGAGTGCCTGTTAAGGCCGTACAGGATTTATCACCCTGATATTCAAAACAGACCTGCGCAGTATCCGAGCACAAACGCTCGGCCTCTCCATCTAATTCTGAAACGCCGGACTGGGGGTCCATCAACGAAAATTTTAGTGATGAACTGCCGCAGTTAATAACCAACACTAAATGGGTGGACATGCCTGAGCCTTACTAATGAAAAACTAGAATTTAAACTTTGATTTCGCCTTCTCGATCGCCTGCTTTTGCTCTTCAGACTTTTTCGGCTGTTCTAGCGGCGCTGCCGCCTTTTCTACTTTCGGTGCTTTCTGTTCCGATACTTTCTGCTCCGGCACTTTTAGCTTCAACTTTTTCTGTTTTAGTGCTCTTTCTTTAGGCTCGTGCTGCTTAGGATCTTGCCTCTTAGACTCCTGCCCTTTAGGGGACTCGCCCTTAGACAAAGGACGCTTAGCTTCTTTTTTGGGTTTCACATACGTTTTGGCAGTATTTTTCTTTTTCCACTGCTCAACACTGACGGATTCTGCTACGTGGTATTTTTTCAGGAGACCATTAAGAAAATTACGCAGCACCTGATCTTTACACTGGCGATAATGTTTGTGATCCGGCTTGCGGAAAAACGCACTCAACTCGTGTTTACTGAGCCTGAATTCAGCGAGCTCCATTAACTCCATAACGTCTTCAGACTTTAAGTTAAGAGCGATCTTTAATTTGCGAAAGATAATGTTGTTATTTATGCGAGCATCAACTGCTACCGCAGGCCCCTCTTTAGGGCCACGTTTTTCAATAATAAAACCATCAAGGAAGGCGGTGAACGCTGCATTACTGCAGGCGGTATAATCCGTATCGT
>JAUVQU010000012.1 GCA_030597965.1 Cellvibrionaceae bacterium | reverse complement strand
CCTTGCCTTCTTCAAAGTAAGAACCTAAGCAACCATCAATTTGCTGCATATTAGAGACAAGGTTGGAGTGAGTCAGCATTGCGCCTTTAGATAGCCCTGTAGTGCCGCCGGTGTACTGTAATACGGCAATATCCTCTGGTTTAACCGCAACAGGCGTCAACATCGACTTAGCACCCAAGGCTAAAACCGAGCGAAAAGAAATACTGTTTTGGAAATGAAAAGCAGGCACCATTTTCTTGACACGCTTAGCAACGAAATTCACCAGCGGTCCTTTAATACTGCCCAGTAAATCACCAACGTTTGTAACGATAACCTGCTCTACTTCCGTATCCTGAATAATATCAGCCGCTGTTGCCGCCACATTAGACAGAACAACCAACACCTTAGCGCCAGAATCATTGAGCTGATGATTAATTTCACGAGTGGTATAAAGCGGGTTAGTATTCACAACAACCATACCTGCCCGGAAGATACCCACAAGCACAACTGGGTACTGCAAAATATTAGGCAGCTGCACAGCAACCCGATCACCGGGCTGTAAGTTGGTGTGATTTTGTAGGTAACTGGCAAATTGATCGGCATAACGATCAACCTCAGCGTAACTCAGGGTCGTGCCCATACAAGTAAATGCAGGCTTATCAGCGTGCTCTTTGGCTGCCTCTTGATAGACTTCCTGCACTGTATTCAAATGATTAACATCGACCATAATATTGACGCTCTTTATTGTTATTTAGAACACAAAAATCTTACGCGAGCACACGTAAGATTTTTGTGTTTGGGTCACTACTGCTAATTATAGCTTTTTTATCAAATCATCCTTAAAAAGAAAAGTCTTCACTATCGAGGGCCAATAAATTATCAGCACCGGAAACCATAGTAGTAGCCAAGGTTTCAATACGCGGCAAAATACGCGCAAAATAGAAATTAGCTGTCTTAATCTTTGCTTCGTAGAAAGCCTCTTCGCCTGTACCAGCATCCAGTACCGCCTGTGCTTTATTTGCCGCCAAAGCCCAGAAATAACCCAAGGTGATATAACCGGACATCATTAGATAGTCGACGGATGCCGCGCCTACTTCATCCTTGTTATCCATGGCTTTCATGCCAATTTCCATGGTCAACTCACCCCAGCGTTTATTCGCTGCAGCCAGTTGAGGAACAAGAGGATTATCTTCATTTTCTTTACAGAAAACGTGAATTTCCTTAGTGAATGGCTTCATGACTTCACCTTGAGACATCAGTACCTTACGGCCCAATAGGTCAAGCGCCTGAATACCCGTAGTGCCTTCGTACAACATGGAAATACGACAATCACGAACATTTTGTTCTGCACCCCACTCTGCAATATAGCCATGGCCACCAAAGCACTGCATTCCAAGATTAGCAGACTCAAAGCCCACTTCAGTTAAGAAAGCCTTAGCAATAGGAGTAATGAACGCCAACTTCTGATCAGCTTCTTTAGCCGCGTCCTCTTCACCACCGTCAATCGTATCCACCAACTTTCCGCAGTAGTTGATGAGCATACGTCCACCTTCTGCAAAGGCTTTTTGCGTCAATAACATACGACGCACATTTGGATGAACAATGATGGGGTCAGCAGGCCCTTCTGGATTTTTCGGGCCGCTCAATGAACGCATTTGCAGGCGTTCACGGGCGTACTCTAAAGATTTCTGGAAACCCATCTCTGCATGGGCCACTCCCTGAAGGGCTGTACCTAGGCGGGCCGTATTCATAAAAGTGAACATGGCATTAAGGCCTTTATTCGGCTCACCGATTAAATAGCCTTTAGCATTATCAAAATTAAGAACACAGGTGGCATTAGCATGGATACCCATTTTGTGCTCAATGGAGCCACAATTAACGCCGTTGCGATCAATAATATCGCCACTATCCGATACATTAAATTTAGGCACGATAAACAGTGAAATACCTTTGGTACCTGCAGGCGCATCCGGTAGGCGAGCCAACACAATATGAATAATATTTTCGGCCATATCGTGCTCACCGGCTGAGATAAATATCTTGGTACCACTGATTGAATAAGAACCGTCAGCGTTCGGCTCTGCTTTGGTTCGCAGCATACCGAGATCAGTACCGCAGTGGGCTTCGGTCAAGCACATGGTGCCCGTCCATTCACCGCTCACCATCTTTGTTAAATAGATTTCTTTCTGCTCTTCGGTACCATGTGCCATAAGGGTTTTCATCGCCCCATGGGAAAGACCGGGATACATATTCCAGGACCAGTTAGCCGTACCCTTAATTTCACTGAGCAACAAACCGAGAGAGCTAGGCAAGCCTTGACCGCCGTACTCAGGGGAATGCTCCATAGATGGCCAACCGGCTTCTATATACTGCTGATAAGCCTCTTTGAAACCCTTCGGGGTAAATACCTGACCATCTTCCCAGCGACAGCCTTCTTTGTCGCCAGATTGATTCAGAGGCGCTAATACATTTTCACTGAATTTGGCGCACTCACCAATAATTGCCTCAGCCACATCGCGGCTACAATCTTGATACGGCGGGAGTGACTGCCAATGCTGTTCATAATCAAACAACTCAAACAAATTAAATTGCATGTCACGCAGTGGCGCTTTGTATTCAGCCATGATAATTTTTCCTACTTTTAATTAGAATTCAAACAAGTGTTAGAATTCCTGATTCAGCGATCTATCTCAATGGTAAAAATGACTACAATTAGTAACAAAAATGACCCTAGCACCACCAATATAGGCGATATAAAGGTTCGTCACAATCAAGTATAGGCTGTGGGGGAAGAGGTAGACCGAGTACTAGGCTTGCTGGAGTAATAACTGCTTACGGTATTCACCGGGGGTAATGCCTGTCCATTTTTTAAAGGCCCTGAAAAAAGCGCTAGCCTCATCAAAGCCAAGACGCTCAGCAATACTATTATTGGTGATATCTGGGCAAGCCAAATAGTGAATTGCCGCCTCTAGACGACACTCATCTTTGAGCTTTTGAAAGGATGTTTCTTCTTTTTGAAGATGGCGGCGCAGTGTTGTCACTGATAGATGCAGTTTTGATGCAACGGCTTCCGCACCCGGCATAGCGCCACTGACATCCCGAGACAAAATACTCCTGACTTTGGCCTTAACGCTGGCCGTTGCGCTATCGCGAATCACCAGGTGATACGGCGCACTACGTATAAAGTCATCGAGGGATTTGGCGTTTTGAATAACACGGGATTCCAGATACTTGGCATCGAATTCAAAACCATTGTATTCCTGCCCAAATTTAATTTCCGCCTGAGCACTTTCCGCTAACTCCGTGAATGAATCAGGACATTCAAAACTATAACTTATTGATAACAGCGGTATTTCTTTGCCAATTAGCCAACAATTAAAACGATGCCAAACAGCCAGCGAGGTACGAATACGATCCGCATTTTTCTGGGACATCAACGACTGAAAGTCTTCATCAGAAAGGGATTCAATACCGGCCATACGCAGCCGCACAGTACGACTGTCTACCTGCTCTAATTGAGATGAAATGGTAAAACCACGACAAATTTCACTGAACTCTGCTGCACGAAAAATTGCCTGACGTAACGTTTCAGCATGTATTACGGTCAGGCACATCAACCGAAAGGAACCTATACGCACCTTACCGCCGCTCATCATACCAAAGCATTCATCCTGCACCAGCCACATAACACGCTGATATAACTGACCGTATTTAACCGCAGAAAAAGAATGTCCAGATTCAATTTCTTTGCGAGTAACTGATAACTCTCGCAACAATTCATCCACGTCACAGCCCTGCTCTTGGGCTGAACACAACAGCCGTAAAACATAGTCGGTTGAAATGTAATTATCGGTATCGATCATAGAATCTGAGCTTCTTTTTGAAAAAATAGAGATTATTCACCTGAGCCCGTCAAATAACACCACAACTTTAACAGTGCCACCAAAACAGCGGCTGCAACCATAATCACAACCAGAAAAATCAATAGTATCAGCAATGATTCCAATAAACTGGAAACCGAAACATCCCAAGCCAAAACAGCCGCCGCCAAAAAGGCTAAACATGCCAGCATAATACCGACGATAGAAGACTTGGAATTACGTTTAAGTACAAACTTCACTTAGGGCACCGCTATTAATTTATTCGTTCTTATAGCTTGAGATTACAGTAGGCCTTCTAAAACTGCAGCCACCCCGTCGTCCCAAACCGGCAAAGTCACCACATCCGCCACAGCCTTAACATCATCGTGAGCATTGCCCATAGCCACACCTAAACCGGCCATGGATAAAAACTCTTTATCCGACTGGGCATCACCGAAGGCCGCCACTTCATGGGCTTGAACACCGTGATAACGTAACAGCTTCTCAAAACCATCACGCTTGCAGGCCCTTTGAGCAATCACACTCACGAATAACCAATCAGGGTTTCCCGGCATACGGGCGTAAGCAAAGACAGTTTCGGGAAATTCAGCCTCTAATTGTGTCAGCAATACATGATCTTGAAGATTTTCGACAGCAAACAATAGTTTCAAAATGGGTTGTCGCCCGACAATCTCAGATAGATCGGAAATCTCTGGTTTACTGCGTAGGTGGTGACTGTGCTGATTGTTTATCGGGTGATGTGCAGCAATAAAGTACTGATCGCGACCACAGACTTCCGTGTATAAACTGAGCTCTTGCGCTCTCGATACTAAACGTGAAACTAATTCATCACTGAGGGTGTGTTCCGCTATGGATTCACCGGACACAGGATCCATGACCAGCGCGCCAGTATAAAACAATCCGGCGCCGTCTAAACCCAACTCATTAATCAAAAAGTCGGCCGAGAACTTAGGCCTGCCCGAAGCTACCGCTAATTTCATACCTGCGCTTTTGGCTTGTTGCATAGCTTCTTTTAGTCGAGACGAATAGTTGCCATCAAGGCTCAGTAAGGTTCCATCGATATCAAAAAAAGCGAGTTTAATACCAGATGGCAATGAATACTCAGAAAAATGTGGTGTAGTTATAAGTGCCGCCATAACGCTATATAGCCAAGGCGCCTTCGTGGCTCCACTCACAACGCACCTTCGGATCACCAGAACCTGGCACATGGCTAGTGCCATCACTCTCCCACACAAAGGTATGAGTACCCGATAATTCTGTTTCTAAATGAACCGTTGCAGACACCCAATACATTTGACTCAACAACGCTTCAAACTTAGAGAGCCATTGCTCCCACTCGTATTCAACCGCTTGATAGGAAGCACCAAAGTGCATGACTTCGGTCTGATAATTACCCTGCCCCACCTCTACCTGAGGAATAGCAAACATTTCCTGACACAGAAAAGGCCACGCATCTGCTCGAGGTAACGAGAGTAATATGTCTCGATTATTTCTACGTCGAGTCACATCACCTGCCAAATTAGCAACATCTTTGATGCAACCGTAAACGATTGATTCTTGATCCATGTTATCACTAACACCTATTATTTATGTTCAGCCGTTAATGGGGCAAGCGTCGCTGAAGGCGAGTCTGATCCCTTGTCATTAAAAAGGCCACCACCAGCTGTTACTTTGCAGACTCTCTTCACAGCCATTCAATTGTTTCTGGTAACTGACTGATCGCGCCGAAACCTTTTTAGCGACTTGTTTTAACCAACTTTTGTTCTTAAACGAGCGACGGTTAAAGCCTCCATGACCTTCATGGTAGGCCAGATACAAGTGGTAAGGATCCGTCAGGTCTATCTTACTCTGGCGATGACTGAGACTGTTATACCAACCGATAAAGTCAATCGCATCTGTAAAGTCATCGCGATCAGCACCCCTGTTATCACTGCTCTTTATATACCACGCCCAAGTTTCTTTTTTCGCCTGGGCGAAACCATAGGCACTGCTTTTACGTGGTCCAGGTATAAAGCCTAATATTTTAGTACGTGGCGGTTTGGCTTTGGGCCGGAAGCGCGATTCCTGGTGCATTATGGCCATCATAACCGGTATTGAAGAGCCCCAGCGCTTGCGTGCCTTGCTGGCATCATCGTACCAGTCGTCTTTTTCTTTGAAGATTTTACAGATATTTTCTGTTTGAGATGGTGGCGAAGTCACACATCCAGACAAAAGCACGGAGCTCAACAACACCAGAACCAGAAATATTGGGTAACCCGGAGTACGACTGGAGGCTTCACTTATATTTAGCTGATCTTTTGTCATTGAAAATCTCAGTGTTGGCCTCATGGGCTATAACGCCCCGTGGGCCGTTAGCAATTCAATCAACCCCGGTTCATCGGTGGTTGCCACACCCAATTCCTGCGCTTTGATGTACTTTGAATTATTAGTCGCACCACCACCCACAACCACCATTGAGGTTTTTACCGATACGGAACCCGCCACCTTTGCGCCAAGATTCTCCAGCATGGCTTTGGCCCCACTGCGTTTCAACACTTTAAAGCTGCCAGTAATTACAAACGTTTGACCTGACAGTGGCTCATCAGCTTCATTGACTTCGATATCCTGCCACTGAATACCCGCATCCTGAAGCGCCTGCACCGCTTCAATGTTATGAGGTTGTATAAAAAAATCACTGATGAAATGAGCGACTACAGGCCCAACATCATCTACTTGTTGAAGCGTTTCTTCATCCGCCGTGATTAATTTCTCTAAATTACCAAAGTAGCGCGCCAAACTGCGAGCCGTTGCTTCACCCACTTCACGGATACCCAGAGAGTAAAGGAATCGATCTAAGGTGGTTTGCTTACTCTTATGCAGAGCAGCAATTAAATTTTCAGCCGAACGCGGGCCCATTCGCTCCAGCTTCTCAACCTGCTGAGCCTGTAAATGATACAAATCAGCCATGGAGTCGATTAGGCCTTCGTCCACCAACAGCTCCACTAACTTGTCACCCAAACCATCAATATCCATAGCCTTACGGGAAGCAAAATGCTTAATGGCTTCTTTACGTTGCGCCGCACACACTAAACCAGCAGTACAGCGGGCCACCACCTCACCGGGCACGGTTTCAACGTGTGAACCACACACTGGACATGTGTCTGGAAATACAATGTCGCGAGCGGTTTCAGGGCGACGTGATCTCACGACAGATACCACCTGTGGAATCACATCACCGGCGCGGCGTACCACTACCGTATCGCCTACTTTCACACCGAGTCGGTCAATTTCATCGCGGTTGTGCAGAGTCGCATTTGAGACGGTCACGCCACCCACAAACACAGGATCTAAACGAGCAACAGGCGTCACTGCGCCAGTGCGCCCTACCTGGAATTCAACATCCAGTAGCTGAGTCATTTCTTCCTGAGCGGGAAATTTATAGGCAATAGCCCAGCGCGGCGCACGGGAAACGAAACCCAAGGTTTTCTGTAAATTAAAATCGTTTACTTTAAACACGATACCATCAATGTCGTAAGCAAGATCGTCTCGCTTCACGCCCAGATTTTGATAATACTCAATACACGCCTCAATGTTACCTACTGCGCGCATTTCTGAATTAATCAAAAAGCCCCACTCATGTAACTGCTCCAAAGCGGCAGTATGCTGTGTGGGAAGATCTCCGCCTTCAACCAAACCCACACTGTAGGCACACATTTCCAATGGGCGATTGGCGGTAATAGCTGAATCCAATTGACGGAGACTACCCGCTGCGGCATTACGAGGATTTACAAAAATCTTATCTCCGGCTGCGCGAGCACGATTATTAAGCGCCCCGAAGCCTGCTTTGGGCATGTATATTTCACCACGCACCTCTAACGCAGGAGGAAAGTCCTGTCCCAGTAATTTGAGAGGAATGGATGGAATGGTTCGTACATTTTGAGTAATGTTTTCACCCGTGGTGCCATCGCCACGAGTTGCCCCTTGCACTAATTGGCCATCAATATAGAGCAAACTAATGGCAATACCATCAAGCTTGGGCTCACAGGCGTACTCAATGTCTTCTGTTGATTTTAAGCGGTCTTGAAGACGGCGATTAAAGTCACGCATGTCATTGTCTGAAAATGCATTATCCAACGACAGCATCGGTACTTTATGGGTGACCTGTGAAAAAGCACTCAGCGGTGCAGCACCTACCCGCTGTGTTGGGGAGTCCAGCTCAACTAATTGAGGGTATTCTTTTTCAAGTTCTTTCAGACAAAGAAATAGGCGGTCGTATTCAGCGTCGGGAATACTCGGATCATCAAGTACGTAATAGCGATAGTTGTGATAGTTCAACTGCTCTTTGAGCTTGCTAACTTCTTTAAGCAGGTTTGCGGGTATGATCATAAACACCTTATCTATAGGGCTTTTTCATTACGCCACTATCTAAATAAAAACGGCCTAAACGAAAAACTGCCAGTATCACTGGCAGTTTTTACTCATTCGATTCGCTTACATTAAGCGTTTACGTTCAAACTCACCTATGCGTTGACGACAATGCTCCAGGGTTTGATTGGTCATCACGCTGCGCTGTTCATCCTTGAGTTCACCCCCCAAGAAATCCACCAACTGCTTGGCAGTATCCGCCATGGTATTAAACGCGGCTAAACTGCTACCGGCAGTAGGCAGGCTTAAAAAGAAACTGACGCCAGGTGTGGTAAATTCATGCATCCTGGCAAGGTCGAAAGTACCCGGTTTTACCATATTAGCCATGCTAAACAGTACTTCGCCTTCACCACTTTCACCGGCATAGTGATGAAAAATATCCATATCGCCATACCGCATACCGGCACTAAACAAAACATTCTGTAGTGCTTCGCCACCAAAGGCCTGACCTTTAGGTGCCATGACATTGATGACCAGTACCTCTTGAGGCACTTCAGATGGCGCTCTTTCAGGTGCTGGCTCAGCTATTTTTTCAACAACTCGTTTCTCAGTTAGCGGTTCACTCGCAAATGGATTAATCCGCGCTGAAGGTTCAAGTTCAATAGAGTTATCAGCGGTGAATACGGGTTCGATTCGCGCCTGTTCCACGGGTCGATATGCTTGATTGACAGATTTTTTTTCTGCAACAGAAGCTGATTGCTGCGTAGAAACAGATTGTGAGCCACCCAGCAATACATCTTCAACTACCGACTCCATGAGCATGGGCACACCCTGATCAAAACCAAGATCCACCTGCTCTTTAATTTTAGGCTTAGCAGCACCTGGATGATGCGCTTCAGCGCTATCAGGTAAATTTTGAGTAAAGTCACGGGCATCTTTTTCATCACGCTTTTTCGTCACGCGTGCGCCACCATTAGGCAATTCACTGCCGTAGGTTTCGATATCAGTCTTGTCCGCTCCTGTTGGCATTTTACGCGACATTTTGATGCTGCCGTGTTTAGACTGGCGCATATGACGCCAGCCGTGCAGTAACACACCCAAGATCAACAGAACAATAATGACGGTTAGCCATTCACGCATTGTGAATTCCATTACTGAGACTAGGCTCCTTATTTATAAAAGATTAAAAGTTATACCGCAGCCAATTCGGCTGCTTCGTTTACATCCACACTCACCAACCGGGAAACACCCGGCTCGTGCATGGTCACACCCATAAGTTGATGAGCCATCTCCATGGCGATCTTGTTGTGGGTAATATAAATAAACTGTACCTGCTTACTCATTTCTTCAACCATACGCGCATAGCGACCCACATTGGCATCATCCAAGGGTGCATCAACCTCGTCGAGCATACAGAAAGGCGCTGGGTTCAAGCGGAAAATAGAGAACACCAAAGCAATCGCCGTCAGCGCTTTTTCACCACCAGACAGTAAGTGAATGGTGCTGTTACGCTTACCCGGAGGTCGCGCCATAATCGTGATGCCTGTATCCAGTAGATCTTCACCTGTGAGTTCAAGATAGGCATGACCACCACCGAAGACTTTCGGAAAGAGCTCCTGCAGACCAGTATTCACCTGATCAAAGGTTTCTTTGAAACGAGTACGGGTTTCACGGTCAATTTTTTTGATGGCTTCTTCCAGCGTATTCAGCGCCCTCTCCAGCTCATCATTTTGCATGTCCAAGTAATTCTTACGCTCAGATTCGATTTTGTATTCATCAATGGCCGCCAAGTTAATCGGGCCAAGGCGTGCAATACGATTGGCAATGCTTTGCACTTCCTCTTCCATGGCCTTGTCGTCAGCGCCTTCTGACAGCTGCTCAATTAACGTTGGCAGGTGGAAGTTATCTTCTTCTAACTGAGAGGAAATGGTAGAACGCTGAACTTCAACTTCCCGTGCGTTGAGACGCTGCTGCTCCAGACGTGAACGCACATTCTGCACGCTCTGCTCTACACGATTACGCTCCTGCTCCGCTTTACGTAGATTTTGCTCAACCTGTTCTACCGATCGACGAGCATGCGCCAACTGTTCCTCTACCTCCAGGCGTCGCTCAAGCAGACCTTCTAATTCCAGCTTGTGGTCTTCCGATGGATCACGACTATCTTCCAAGCTGTCGCGTAATTGAGCGCGACGCTCGGTCATGCGCTCAGTCTGCTCACTCAAACGCGTCATATTGTACTTCAGGCCATCGAGCTGCGTACGCAAAGACTGGTTACGCATAGCCAATTCATGGCCTCGATCTTTATCGTGACGAGCGCGCTGGCGGGCATCGTCAAGCTTACTGCGGATGTCGTCGCGACGACTCAACAGCAATTCACGTTTCTCGGTATCGTTCTCCATCAATACAATGGACTCTTCGAGGATTTGACGCGCTTCTGACAGACTCTCAGTCTCCACATCCATTTGTTCACGAGAATCTTTAATTTCGCTATCGATACGCTCACCGCGCACAGCGACTTGCTCCAAGCGAACTTGCTTGGCACTCAGCTGCGAACTGATATCTGTGTATTGACGATTCTGGTCATTCAGATCACGGCGTAATTGCTCACGCTGCTGCTCAATATCCTTAACTCTCTCACGGTTTGCATCCAAAGCGCCGGTCAATTCATCGACACGCGCATCCGTCGTTTCAATCTCTACAATCAGCTCTTCCAATTCTTGCTTACGGGCAATCACGCCAGAACTTGCGTCAGTATCACGTGCAACGCGCAACCAGTTAGCACCCAGCCAAACACCATCGCGTGTAACAACGGATTCATGGGGCTGTAATTGCTTGCGCAAGCTTAAAGCTTCAGACAACTCTTCAACCGCGTAGATACCGCTCATCAGTACGCAGGCGGCACTGCCTGCACGCACCTTCTCAGATAAAGGAGAACATAAATTGCCGTTGGATGGGCTGTAATCACCCCCTGTCTCAACTAAAACCAACTCTCCCTGTGTCAGGCCAGACAGAACACCATCAACGGCGCCAAGCGCATCAACACATACCGCTTGTAAGCTATTACCCAGTACGGTTTCAACGGCCACATCCCAGCCATCGTGCACCTCTAAACCTTCGGCCAGGCGTGGTTGTTTATCCCACTGCTGTTCCACCAGCCATTCACTAACAGCACCATTCTTTTCACCCAGGGCAGCTTGCTGCAACGCCTCAAGGGACGCATGGCGGCCACGCATAGATTGCAATTGTGTGCGCAAGCTATCAAGTTGCTTACTGGAATCAGAATTAGAATCGTGCAAATTATCAAGCTGCTCTGTGAACTCTTCCACGCGGCCACGCTTGTCCTCAGCCATCATGTCCATCTCAGCGAGCTGTTCAGCTAATTCTTCAGTGTCTGAATCCTCCTGATCATCACCCAAGCCAGACTTTTCGTCATCCAACTTACGGATACGCTCTAGCAGGCGGGTTTGCACTTGCTCTAAATGCTGAATTCTCGACTGTTGCACTTCGGCGCGCTGTCGAGGCTCAGCGGCGGCTTGGTTAAAGCTGTCCCATTCGGTTTGCCATTCCTGCATGGCCTCTTCGGATAACTGAAGGCTTTCACCGGAACCTTCCTCGGCGGCCTGCAGCAATTCCAGCTCAGGCTCGATCTCCAACAGTTCTTCTTCCAACTCTTGGGATTTCAAACGATCCTGCTGCATGTGATCTTCGGCTTCACGACAATCGCGCTCGACCTGCTCCAAATCAGTTTGCAACTGGCGACCACGTTCTTGAGCATGCTGGATAGTCTGTTCAATTCGGGCAATATCCGCGCCAACAGAGTAAAACTTACCCTGCACATCGTTGAATTTGTCACCTAGATCCGTGTACTGAATACGGTACTTCTCAATTTTGCCATCTTGATGCAATTGATCAGTCACAAAAGACTCAACGTTCAATTCAAGTTCGCTGATGGCTTGCTGGTTAACCTTGGCTTGCTCGTCCAATACGCGGTAACGCAACGCCTGAAGTTGGGCCTTGAGCAAACGCTCTTCTTTTTTGTATTCAGTGTATTTTTCAGCGGATTTTGACTGGCGCTCAAGGCGGGACAGCTGACGCTCTAATTCATCCCGAATATCCGTTAGGCGCTCCAGGTTCTCACGGGTGCGACGCATACGGTTTTCGGTATCGCGGCGACGCTCTTTATACTTAGAGATACCAGCGGCTTCTTCGATGTAGACGCGCAGCTCTTCTGGCTTGGCTTCGATCAACTTTGAGATCATGCCCTGCTCGATAATTGCATAACTGCGAGGACCAAGACCGGTACCCAGGAAAATATCGGTAATATCACGACGGCGACACTTAATGCCGTTAAGGAAGTAGGTGCTCTGAGCGTCTCGCGTCACCTTACGTTTAATGGATATTTCACTGAAACCAGCGTACTCACCTTTTAGCGTGCCGTCGCTGTTATCAAATATCAGTTCAACCGTGGCCTGCCCTACCGGCTTACGACCACCAGAACCGTTAAAAATAACGTCCGTCATCGACTCACCCCGCAGGTTCTTAGCCGATGATTCTCCCATCACCCAGCGCACAGCATCAATGGCGTTGGATTTGCCGCAACCATTAGGGCCGACAATGGCGCAGAGGTTACTGGGGAAAGAAACTGTGGTCGGATCAACAAATGACTTGAAACCCGCGACTTTAATGCATTTTAACCGCATGGAAATGCTTCACTTAGAATAATTTTTATCGCTATTAGTTAGGCTTGAATGCCCGCTATAACATTGAAGAGACCTTTGCACGAAAGTGAAATCATCTTTCGTGCAAAGGTCTCTAAATATAAACGCCAAAAAGGCTCATTCGCCCCGAATACTGGCCTAGTTTTTTTATTTATTAAACCTAGGATTCTACACAGTTGACGAGGGGATTACACCAATTCACAAGCTACTTTTAACACTAAATCATAAGCGGCAAAATTCCAACAATCTGGATGTATTTTAATCAGGGGACAGGAGTTTCAATAACCAGATTAATCGCTTCAACCACATCAGTTAGCGATAATGGACCCATTGATATCTGCCAATCACCTGATTGCGGTTGCGGACTACCCGACCGGGATATACGCGCAATGATTTCAAGCTGTTCAACACTGGTGATGTCCATACCTGGAGCCATCGCCATTGCCTTATCTAAAACCACCTGCTTAGGCAGTTCAGCGACACTGAATCGTTCAATAGCCAACGGCATTGGCGTGCCCTGCCAAGCCCGCGCATAAACAAACACAGCCATAGACGGGTCAGCCAGTACACTGGAAGCCAGCGATACGTTGAGCACCAGACGAACCTCATCACTTTCATCAGCTGTAATCAGCGTATCTACGCCACCAACTTCCGCCAACAAGCTCTTTGCCTGCGTCACACCCGCTTTAAGTGATTGAGCTGCACCACTGGCCGGGTTCATATTGCGCAAAGCCCCTTCCCAGTACTCTATCGCCATGGCGTAATTGTCGCCCTGATAAGCTTCAATGCCCGCCAAGCCTAATGCTGTCGTCTCGTTTGGCTTTAAACTCAACGCACGCGACGTCAGCTGAGATACTTCAGGGGTGACCCTATTGCCGGAAGCCAAGAACAGCACTTGCGCCAACTCGGCCATGATCTTGGCCGCCGACTCATCCTGGACAAGAATGTATTTATAGTTTGCAACGGCGGTCGCGTAATCACCCAACTCTACGGATAGTCGCGCCAACGAATAGCGATTTTGCAAATTATCCGGACGATCTTCCACTCTAACCAGTAATGCATCACGTAACTCAACAGCGGCTGTAATATCAGCCTTGCGCCCCCCATGAAAGGCTTTCATTTCTTCCATGTACTTGGCCTGCTGCAGATCAAGAATATCCAAGTCTGCCTGATAACCACGCTCCTGATAAAACCAAAACGCCACCACCGGCACCAGCACGGCCACCAACCACAGAGGCCAAGCAACATAACGTCCAGATTGCTGAGAATCCGATGCCGACATATCCTGCAATAGAGACAACTCTAACTCTGAACTTAATTGATCGAATTCGGCCTGGGTAATCACATCACGCTTTAACTGCTCTTCTAAATCGGCCTTGTGTTCATTAAACAGATCGAGCACCTGACTGTCGCGATCAACCAGCTGATCAGCCTGAGCCTCCGCCTTGCCAGAAAACAAGCTTGGCCAAAGCACAAAACCAATCGCCAGCAATCCCATTGCCAGCAGTACCCATTCAAAATATTCCATAGAGCTCTCTATCTCATCACACTTATAACAGGGTTATTTTTGCTGTTTACGAGCTTCAGCCTGAGCCAACAATTCATCCAGGCGACGCTGGTCACCCTCAACCAGTATATTGCTACTGGTCGTCGCGCGACGCCTAATCATCACCCCGATCACTACGAGCGCAAGCAACACAAAAGCCAGAGGCAGCCCCCACAATATGAACGTGGATGACTGAAGCTTGGGTCGATACAACACATACTCACCGTAACGGCTCACCATAAAGTCTGTAATTTCTTTATCGGAACGGCCTTCGTCCAGCATGCGACGAAGTTCGCGACGAAGATCAGCGGCAATAGGAGAGTCCGAACCGGCCAGATTCTGGTTTTGGCACTTAGGGCAACGCAACTCATCCAAGAAAGACAAATAACGTTGGCGCTCTACCTCTGACTCAAACTCATAAATCTCAACTACAGCATGTGCACTACCCACCAATACACACAACAACAGAGCGGCTGATAACCATTGGCGCAAAGAAAGAAGATTAGACACGAACAGACTCCAAGTGAAAAATATGGGCTAGGAATTGGCTGGCGATTATAGCAGTGGAATTAGCGAGACTGTAGAAGAATTGATAAAGTACCTAATCCCCCGTATTTATGTCTTTACAGGGAAATAATCATTGACTCTAAATCTAAATTCATTAATATACGCGCCTTCTGACAGCGAGGGTGAATAGCTCAGCTGGGAGAGCATCGCCCTTACAAGGCGAGGGTCGGGGGTTCGATCCCCTCTTCACCCACCATTTCTCAATTGCGTGACAAGAGAAGTGACCAAGCGTCAGATAATGCGGACCGGTAGTTCAGTTGGTTAGAATGCCGGCCTGTCACGCCGGAGGTCGCGGGTTCGAGTCCCGTCCGGTCCGCCATTATTACAAAAGGCTGCTTCGAAAGAAGTGGCCTTTTTTAATAATTGGGGTTTGGAATGCGAAAGCGCCCGCAGGCTATTTAAAAAATCTTCTTCACGATGCCCTTTTTCGCCAGCAGGGATGAAATACCCTTTACTTTAACGCCTCTCATTCCTCTCATGACGATCATCACGTCGCTCACGTCGATCCTCGCCCTGCTCCCTCTTGTCTTCACCCAACTCACGGCGTGTGGCTTCTATATCCTCCACCATGGTTTTACGGAATTGCTGAATTAGTACTTTTTTAGCCATAGCATTTTCGCGACTAAAATAACCAAACTTTAGGTGGGCCATTTTCAGGTTATCCAGGACTTCTTTCTGCTTCTCAGCACGCTCAACTTGCGCTTCAAAATCCCTAATATCATCGCGGCGGTCGCGGCGGTCATCGCGTTGATTCATCTTGTCTCGAGCAAGATCCTTTTTATCATCACGACGATCTCGACCTCCATCAGCAGAATCATTTCTATCGCGACGCACTTCACGGTTATCGCTACGCACCTCCGCTGAACTTTGAGCGATTTCAATACGAGCCTGCTTGGCTTTTACCCCGCTTTGACGCACCTCCTTCATCATATCCAGCAATAATGTCTCTTTGATGACGTTGGCTCGATCTTGGTTTTTGCTGTCAAACATCAGGGTTAAAAGTTCGATTTTGTCGTCAAACTCTTCAAGCTCTCGCACGTCCCGTGCCAGCATCTGGCGCCCCTCTTGTATTTGAGCAGTATTTTGAGCTGCCTCTCGGACATTCTGTGCAGAAACAAAGGGAGATAAAAAGACAACAATCACTACAAATAACTTTGATTTCATGGGAGTACCCGCCACTAAACTAAGATGAGTTAATAGCCATACGATGATGACTCTATTCACACAAGGTAGTGTACAGCCACCAATGAAGCAACATCTGCCATGGATTTTCACTTACCCCAATTTACCAACAGACGTAAAAAAAGCCACCTAAAGGCAGCTCTATCAAATCAATCAATCATTCATTCATTCACAGGTACAGTTACTCACCAGGGTGATCTTTTGCATCCTTTTTAATATGATTTATGGCGAACTTAACCGCATAACCAAACAGTGCACAGGTCACTACAACAATCAGTATCCCCGAGAAAACATAGGTATCCATATACATAACATCATCCTCCAACAAACTTAATAAAACGGTTTAAATATGCGCGTGAAGGATACCCATGGCTGCAATAAAGTGATTGATGTGTATCAACCATCCCGCCACTTATATACCGAAGTCTAACGTTAATGCTGACCGGCTCTAGATGAACTATTTTGACACCGCAACTGGTCGGCACTTACCTTGACTCTCACTAAATCCAAACATAGTCTGAATCGCATAATTTACTAATCACCAGAACCGAGACACTATGACTTACGAAACATTCAACCTGACCACTGAAAACCAAGTTGCGCACCTGCAGTTTTGCCGCCCAGATCAACTCAATAACATGAACCTAGCCTTTTGGGATGAGCTACCCGCTGCACTGGAGCAAATAAACAAAGAGGCTAAGGCCAGAGTCCTAGTGATTTCTTCAACGGGGAAACACTTCACCGCAGGCATGGACTTGTCGGTATTCAGCGAAGGAAGCTTAAATACCAATGCAGAGCCCGGCCGTAAAAACCTGAACTTCCGCCAAAAGGTGATCGACCTCCAGGCAATGTTCACTCTATTAGAGTCCATGCGTATTCCAGTTTTAGCCGCCATTCAGGGGGGCTGTATCGGCGGTGGCGTTGATCTCATTTGTGCCAGTGACAGTCGTTACTGCTCGGCTGACGCCTTTTTCTGCGTACAGGAAACCAATATCGGAATGGTGGCCGATCTGGGCACACTGCAAAGGCTGCCCAAGATCATTCCACAGGGTATGGCGCGTGAACTGGTATACACAGGTCGCCGCATGACAGCCAAGGAAGCACTGGATTGTGGGCTGGTGAATAACATTTTCGAGAGTCACGATGAATTAGTAGCTGGCGTCTTAACCATCGCTGGGGAAATCGCTAAAAAGTCACCGCTTGCCATCACCGGCTGCAAAGAAATGATGAATTTTTCCCGAGATCACAGCGTCAGCGACAGCTTAAATTACATGGCAACCTGGCAGAGTGGTATGTTTCAGGAGCAAGATGTTTTAGAAGCCGTATCCGCTCAAATGAAAAAGCGCGAAGCTGAATTTGAAGCATTGGTACCCATTACCAAGCCGATCGGTTAACCCAATAGAAAACTTAACCTAAAGTGCTTTCTGCACTTTAGGTTAGTCACTCTGACTCAGCCTGTCCTTATTACACCCGCCTCAATTGCGCTTTCTTTTCCTGAGCACCCATTGCCCTTCTACAGCCACACAAACCGACCTCCCAGCGGTTAAAACCACTTTCTGAAATTTGACCCAAAACAAGAATAAGAGACGTTTTTTATAAAATGTCTCAAAATTAACACTTCCTAACTTTTATCCATGATATAAAGCAGACATACATTTGTTACCTGACATAACTATTACACAAAGGTTTAAACATGAACGCTGTAATCGAAGCTGTGGAATCCAAACCAGACGTCATTACCGATCGCTCTAAAGTTCCTTCTGTCACCGGTGGCCTGCCGCTGCTTGGCAATGCGATGCAACTGGCGAGAGACCCAGGTAAATTCTTTTATGACGCTTACCGTGAAAACGGACCCGTATTCCAAACCAATATCATGGGCAAAAAATGGCTGGCACTCGCTGGCCCTGAGTCAGCCAAGCTGATGGGTTCGGCTGAAGGTAAAACCTGCTTGCGCTCCAAAGAAGTCTGGGAGGGTGTTTCAAAAGAATTTGGCGCCAAATACAGCCTGGTTGCGGTTGATGGCGACATCCATAAACGTTTACGAAAAGCCTTCCAACCCAGTTTTGCCAAAGGTGCCATGCGCGGGCACTATCCTGCAGTTATAGCTGTCACCGATGACGAGATTGATGAGCGCTGGGAAAGTGGAAAAGAAGTTAGTGTCGTCTGGGCATTTCAGCGTATGGCAACCCACCAGTTGGGTTTTCTGAGTAACGACCACGTACCCAGCGGTTATGAGGAAGACATCCGCATTGCCGTTCGCAATATGATTATGGTGCGCGCCATTAAAATATGGCCGGAATTTATGGCGCACACACCAAGCTATAAGCGTTCCCGCGCCGTGCTTCATGACATTGGCCAAAAGCTGATTGATCGCTATCACGAGCGTAAAGCCAATGGCTTTGAAGGCCGTCGCACACTAATTGATGATGCTATGGAGATGCACGAGGCAGACCCTGAGCTATTACCTGCATCAGACATCATTCAAGTCGTTGTATCGCCTTATGTTGCCGGTCTGGATACCGTTGCCAATACTATCGGCAGCATGCTCTATGAAGTGTTAGCCTGCCCCGAGGCCCTGGAGGGAATCCACAAAGAGGTGGATGCCTTGTTTGCCAAGGATGAGATTGGAGAAGAGGATCTAACCCCGAAGGAAATGCCTACATTGCACCGCGCCATGCTGGAAACGCTGCGCTTACATCCTATAGCGCCACTGGCCATGCGTGTGGCCAATACGGATTTCGTATACGAGGGCGTGCAGGTTAAAGAAGGCGAGTTGGTTTACATGGGTTACACCGTGTGCCACTACATGGAAGAGTTCTTCCCCAACCCAATGAAGTTCGACATTCATCGCCCCGTTGAGCAATACAAAATTCCCGGCGCCTTCACTCCCTACAGCCGCGGTCCGCATACCTGCCTGGGTAAAACACTGGCCGAGATGCAAATGATGCTCACCATGGCTCGATTGTTTTACAAGTTGGATATGAGTCTGCCGGAAGGCTATGTATTTAAGAAGCAGACCTTCCCGACACCCGGGCCGAACAAGCACTTTAAGGTGATCGTTAATGGACGCAGACACTGATTTTCAGTGCTTGATCCAGATAATAAAAAAGCGCCTGCAGGCGCTTTTTTATTATCTTAAAGATTCGCTTTCTATTACTGCAACTGTTCAAATATCGGACCAACTGTCTCTCGCCACACCCGGTCATCCAACACACCCACATGCTTATATCGAATAACACCTTGCTTATCCAACACGTAGGTTTCAGGCGCCCCAAATACACCTAAATCAATACCTAAACGACCATCGGCATCCACTACATTAAACACGTAAGGGTTTTCCAAATCCTTAAGCCACTGCCGCGCCTGGGTTACATCATCTTTATAATTAATACCGTAGATCGGCACCCCCTGCTCCGCTAATTGCAGTAAATACGGATGCTCTACCCGACAGGAAACACACCAGGTCGCCCAAACATTGAGCAGTGCCGCGCGCCCTTTGAGGGAGTCTTGAGTACGCATAACAGCCGGGTCATTTAAATCTGCCAAGGTAAAAGTCGGCAGCGGTTTATCAATTAATGCCGACGGCATACGCGTTGGATCAAGGCTGAGCCCTCGCCAAAAAAATACAGCCAGCACTAAAAATATAAACAGCGGTATAAAAAGCTTAAAACGCGACATGAATTATCTAATTCTCATTATATTAAACGGCGCTTGCCGATGTTTTTGAAGCCACTGGATTCACAGTTTTCTTACGTCGATAGCGTTTATCAGCAATCGCCAGCAATCCACCTATAGACATAAAGATGGCACCCAACCAAATCCAACGCACAAAAGGTTTGTAGTGTAATCGCACCGCCCAGGCATCGTCTTCTAACGGTTCACCCAAGGCAATATACAAATCACGCCAGAAACCCACATCGATTGCCGCTTCTGTCATCACCTGACCACTGGAAAAATAACGGCGCTTCTGTGGCTTTAATTCTGTGTAGTATTCACCATCTTTAAAAATACGAATGCGTCCTTCTTCGGCAACGTAGTTAGGCCCTTTCACCTGAACTACACCATCGAAGTGATACTCGTAACCACCCTGTTCAACCACCTTGCCAGGTGCCATTAACAGATCCCGTTGATCACTATAAATAGTGTTAAGACCAACACCCAATATAGAGATGGCCACACCAATGTGTGCCACCAACATTCCCTGATAACTCAGTGACAACTTACCCAGACCAGACCTCAGTGTTTGGGCATTACGCAGACGGTAACGCAGGTCCGAAAGCATAGAAAGAATCACCCAACTGCCTAAGAAAACCGTTAAAACAGCGCCCCACTCATATCCACCGCTTCCTATAAAGAAAGGGATTATAAAAGCAAATATGACACTGGCGATCAATGCAGGTGACAACCAACGTTTTAGCAAAGAAACTTCTGTTCGCTTCCAATTAAGCATGGAACCGATACCCATCAGCACACTGATGACAGCCATAAGTGGCACGAAGAAGAAATTAAAGTACGGCGGCCCCACCGAAATCTTGCCCCAATCCAAAGCGTCTGCAATCAGTGGATACAATGTACCCAACAGGATCGTCAGCATAGCAATGATAAACAGGATGTTGTTGAGCAGTAAAAACGCTTCACGTGACAGCCAGCCAAAACTGGCGTAGCTTTTCACATTCGGCGCCCTGAAAGCGTACAGAGTAAGTGAGCCACCCACGACCACGCCCAGGAAACCCAAAATAAACACACCGCGTTCTGGGTCAGCAGCGAAGGCGTGCACGGAGGTGAGCACCCCTGAACGAACAAGGAAAGTACCTAACAAGCTCAACGAGAAAGCAAAGATGGCGAGCAACAATGTCCAACTTTTAAACACACCACGCTTTTCAGTCACAGCCAGCGAATGCACCAACGCAGTAGCCACCAACCAAGGCATAAAAGAGGCATTTTCCACTGGGTCCCAGAACCACCAGCCACCCCATCCTAATTCGTAATAGGCCCACCAGCTTCCCAGCGCAATACCCATGGTTAGGAAAACCCACGCAATAGTGGTCCACGGACGCGACCAGCGCGCCCAAGCGCTGTCCAGGCGCCCTGATATCAACGCGGCAATTGCAAAGGCGAATACGACGGACAGGCCCACATAACCCATATACAGCATCGGCGGATGAATAATCAGGCCAAAATCCTGCAACAGTGGATTAAGGTCAGAGCCTTCTGTAGGAATACCAGGCAAATGCCGGTCAAACGGGTTGGAGGTCAGCAGTACAAACGAAAGAAAACCGACACCCACCATAGCCATCACTGACAACACACGGGATACCATTTCGAGGGGCATTTCTTTAGAGAAAGCCGCAACTGATAAAGACCAACCACAAAGGATTAAAACCCATAGCAACAACGAGCCCTCGTGCCCGCCCCAGACGGCACTCACCTTGTACTGATCAGGCAATAAGGTGTTGGACTGGTTCGCCACATAAACGACCGAGAAATCATCGTGTAAAAAAGAGTAGGTTAAGCAGGCAAAGGCAAAAGCAACAAAAACAAACTGCCCTGTTGCCAAACTACGACTGGATGCCATCCACACCCTATTACCGGTGAAACTGCCCCACAATGGAAGTGCTGCCTGGCAAACCGCCAAACATAAAGCCAGGATTAATGCGTAGTGCCCTAACTCAGGCACCATTAAATTAGGCGCTATCGCTTCATGAATCATTATCTTGAGACCCGTAGCTCATGCCTTCACAACTGGTTTGATGCTCACCCGAACTTGCCGCAGCGGCCGACACAGACTCAGCAACCTCAGGTGGCGTATAAGTTTCATCGTGTTTGGCCAATACCTGGCTGGCCATAAAGATACCCTCACCATTAAGCATGCCGTTAACAACAACAGCCTCCCCTTCAGAAAATAAATCCGGAAGAATACCTTCATGCTGCACTTCAACTGAAGCGGCCCCATCGGTAATCATAAAGCTGATCTGCAAACTGTCGGAAGCTCGCTCAACTGAGCCAGGCATGACACAACCCCCTGCGCGAATACGCTTATCAACAGGTGCCTGACCGTTAACAATCTGACTCGGCGGGTAGAACAAATTAATGTTCTCGCGCAGAGCAAACACCATGAGGCCAAT
>JAUVQU010000037.1 GCA_030597965.1 Cellvibrionaceae bacterium | reverse complement strand
TTCCGCTTAATGAGCGGTTAACGGGCAAAAAATGCACAAAGAACGGGAAAATAGTGCCTAAATTTGCAATTTTTTATCAGCTCAAGTGAGCGTTGACGAATATCGGTAATTATTCAGACCTTCCCTAACGCTACCTGGCTATTTTCGTCCAACGAAGTTGTGGGATCTCTTGGTAATATATAAGGGAGAGTTAGTGGCAGCTATTGAATTGAAAAGCCAAGTTGGCCCTTCATTTGGGAATAATTTTAATAATAGAACAGAGGAGGCTATTGGAACAGCTCATGATCTTTGGACAGCTTATCGTGAGGAGGCCTTTGGTAAGCAGCCGAGGCCTTTTGTAGGCTGGTTAATGATGGTTGAAGATGCCCCTGGCTCCCGTAAGCCTGTAGGTGATAAATCGCCACATTTTCCTGTGTTCGAGGAATTCAAAGGGGCATCTTATCTTAAAAGGTACGATTTGCTGTGTCAGCGTTTAGCTCAAGAGCAACTTTACACTTCTGCATCTATCATTGCTGCTGAACGCGGCGCTGTTAATACCGGTCATTTCTCCGAATTCTCGTCAATGACGAACCTTAAGGCTTTTGTTAGCTCCTTGGCTGGGCACGTAGCATCAGTGGCATCCCGATTAGGAGATTAGAACCTAAAGCAAAGACTAAATATATTTTTCGCTTCGATATAAAGCTGGAGGAATTATGGAATTAGATCATCACCTAATAGAGCAAGTAAAAAAAGGGCGAGTTGTATTGGTCTTTGGATCCGGTTTTCTTTATGGCGCGGACTTTCCAGAAGGGAAAAGTCCTCTTCTTGGAAATGATCTAAGAGATGCAATATCCGAAAAATATTTAGGTGGTGAGTATAAAAATGACAGTTTAAAATTCGTATCTGATCTGGCAATATCAGATGCAGGTTTGTTTGAGGTTCAAGATTATATAGCAGAGCAGTTAGAAGGTGTAATGCCAGCAGATTTTCATAAAAAATTAGCTCTTTTCAAGTGGAGGGCATTGTTTACTACAAATTACGATCGCTTAGTTGAAGATACTTACAGACTTTGTTCAGAATCGATACAAAAATGTAAGCCTGTACTTTGTAATTCAGATCCTCTGGACGAAATGTCCAGAACTAATGATAAAGTCCCTCTTTTTAAACTGCATGGCTGCATCTCACGTACTCGCGATAAGAGTTTGCCGTTGATACTTACAATAGATCAATACAATAATCATATGAATGGAAGGGATCGATTATTTAGTAGGTTATACGAGCTTGGGTATGAGAATACTATTGTATTCATTGGTTATAGTTTGCAAGATGAGAATATCAGAAAAATTATCGACCTTATTGATCAAAATGTATCTTCCGGTCGGCCAAAGTATTATTTAATAAAGCCTGGTGTCAAAAGAGTAGAAATTGATATGTGGGCTAACAAAAGAATATCAGCTTTGGATCTTACATATGAGAGTTTTATAAATTCGTTATATGATGAAATAGATGAAAATAGTAGAAAGCTAAGCCTTGTGCGCCCAGTGAGCGAACATCCTATTCAAGAGAAGTTTATAGAAAAACATGAATTACGAGAAGACTTAGCGGACTTCCTTGTTAATAGTGTAGATTATGTTAATTCTATGCTTTCTTCAGAAGGAGATATCAGTAAGTTTTATTCTGGAGCTAATCAGAGCTGGTTCCCTATTTATCATAATTTAGATTGCGCTAGAGCTTTGACTGATAAAATAATAGATGATGCTGTGAATTTAGGAGAAGCAGACAGAACAGAGTTGGTAGAACTTTACATTATTAAAGGTGAAGCTGGAGCTGGGAAAAGCGTACTTATGAAACGCTTAGCATGGCGGGCAGCTAACGAATTTGGCAGGCTTTGCCTTTTCGTAAGAGGGCTGTCTAGCGTTAAGAATGAATATATAGAAGAGATTTACAATTTAACTAAAGAGAGAATTTTTGTCTTCTGGGATGGAGCTGCTTCAAATTCTTCTTCAATAGCAAAATTTATTGAGTTTTCTAAGAAAAGGAATATTCCAGTTACTGTAATATCATGTGAAAGGTATACAGACTGGAACGTAAAGTGTGAAGAGTTAGATGACTATGTGTCTTCTTTTTACAAGTTAAGATATTTGTCTAGAAAAGAAGTAGAAGACTTAGTTGATCTTCTTGAAAAGCATCGATGCTTAGGGCCAGGACTTGAGTCATTAACTAGGGAGAAGAGAATACAAAAATTCTTAAATGCTTTTGATCGGCAATTGCTTGTTGCCTTGCATGAGGTGACTATGGGACTTCCTTTTGAAGATATTATATATGATGAGTATATGTCGCTTCAACCAAAGGAAGCACGTGATTTATATCGCGGCATTTGTGTATTGAACCGATTTAGAGTGCCAGTGCGTGCTGGGTTAGTGGCAAGAGTATTTGGGGTTGGATTTGAAAGATTTGAAAAAGATTTTTTTAAACCACTTGAAAAAGTTGTTATTACTTCTTTTTATAATGGTCAGGATGCTCATTACTCTGCTCGTCACTCAGAAATTGCAGAAATTGTTTTTTCTAGGTCTTTTGATAACGCACAAGAACGGTACCATGAATACATTAAAATAATTTCTTCATTAAATGTGTCTTTTGAATCAGATAAGCAATCTTTTAGAAGCATGGTAAGGGCAAGAAGTTTATTGGATCTATTTCCCGATTATGATGATGTTGAGAGCATTTATAAAAAGGCTCTTGAAGTTGTTGGGAGAGAAACCTATTTACTTCAGCAAATGGCTAATTTTGAAAGAATTAGACCAAATGGGAATCTTAAGAGGTCATCCGAGCTACTCCAAGAAGCAATTTTAATAGCACCTAGAGATATGTCTTTGCATCACTCTCTAGCGGTTGTGTGGAGATCAATGTCTGAAAAGACAGATGTGCTATCAGATAAGGAAAGATATCGCCAAGAAGCTAAATCTATTCTTAATAGTATAATAAGTAGTCATGGCCATTCAGCGCATATTGACTCTGTACTAGTTGAAATGGAGCTTTCAAGGTTAAGAGATGTATTGGCTGATCAAGCCTCCAGTGACCGATTGATTGATGCTGTTATTAGGAATGCAGATAAAGTCATTTCTGAATCCAAAAAAAGATTTCCTTTAGAAGATTACATTTCAACTTTGGAAGCTGATTTTGCATCGTTAGTAAATGATGAAAAAAGGGCAGTGGAGTCACTAGAGAGAGCTTTTGAAAGGGACTCAAGAGATCCATTTGTTGCAATTAGGCTATCCAGCGTATACTTCCATCGAGATGAAGTTGCCCGCGCAAAAGAAGTATTACACACTGCTTTAAATGCTAGAAGGAGTGACCAGAAATTAAATTTTGCTTATGCTGAGTTGCTTAGAAAAAGCGGTGATGAATCTAATGAAAGCCTTCGATATTTTTATCAAAGAGCATTCACTCCAGGAGATAAAAACTTTCAATCTCAGTTTTGGTTTGCTAGATATGCAATAGAGTCCAGTGATAGCGAAATTATAGCTCGTGCAACTAAGATTTTTGAGAGTCTAAGAAACGCTAATGTTAGCTACGAAATAAAGAAAAAAATCCGGGATTACTTAAGCAGCGAGTCATCGAAAAAAGTAGTTCGAGGTAAACTGTCCAAAAGGTGTGGATCCTTTGGGTTTGTAAATGTAGAAGGCTTTACTTCAGAAGCATTTATCCATGAAGAGACTATTCCTGATGGATTATGGGAGGTGCTAGTTCCAGGTGATGAGATGTCTTTTCATCTAGGGTTCAATTACACAGGCCTCGTTTGTCAAGATGTTAAGGTGTTGTAAAAAATTAGTTTGAAGCCCTCCTTTTATTTTTTCAGATAAGGAGGGCATGCGTTGTGCGTAGAACTTGATTTGTCATGTCGTTATTTGGGTACACAAACGGTACACCTACCAGTTTCAAATATTATCCTTAATATTCGCTAAACTACTGATTCAAAACAACTGTACCTTTTCCTAAATTACGGCTACTTTCCTTTATTTGTCAGTAGCTTATTGTTATAGTAGCCAACTCATAATCCCTTGGTCGTAGGTTCAAGTCCTACTGGGCCCACCAATGAAATCAAGTGGTTACAGAGATTTGAGCTTGTTGCTGTTAGTGTTTGGTTGCCATTTGGTTGCTGATGCGCGGCAATCTTGCAACCACGCTATCCCATCGTGTCGGATCGGCATGAGCATATCGGTTTGTCACTGTTAGCGACGAATGCCCTAGTAGATCCCTGATAGTCGGCAATGATTCTCCTTTACTGACCAGTAATGAAGCGTAGCAATGCCGCAAATCGTGAAAACGTAGGTCTGGACGCCCAATGGCTTCGCGAGCCCTTTCAAACGCGCCCCTGACTCTATCGCCCGTCGTCTCAAACGGTAAACTACCAAGCAGTGGTATCGCTTCCTCGGATAGGGGAATGACCCTCGGCCTGCCGTTTTTCGTCTGGTGTGGCTTGAGCACAATCCGTCCGTTGTAAACGTTGTTCGGTTCCAGGGCCATCAGCTCACCACGTCTCATACCTGTCAGCATGGCGAGTAATACCACTTTTCGTTCAACCTCATACCGTGCGGGAACAGCTTCGAGTAGCTCAGCAAGTTCCAGCTCGGAGAGAAAGACGTGGCGATCGTTTTTTGGCGATGGCTTTCGCAATTTTCCGTCAAGTGGCAAGTCAATCCAATCCCATTCGCGGTACGATAGCGAGAGCACTCGCTTGACGACCTGAATGCGATTGTTGATGGTCGACTGTGCTAATCCTTTCTCTTTCAGGGCCTTCTGCATCCTGCGCGCCGCATCTAGCAATTCCTGGCCGATGATGACGTTTGGAGCATGCTCATCCATCCATCTGGCGACCAGCAGGATGTGCTGCTTCTGAGAGCGAACGTCATATTCGCTGACCATCCGCTGCAACCCTTCCGAAAAAGTGCGTTTGGGCTTGCGGCCCATCACTCCATTGAACTCATCTTCTTGGCGTTGAGCCTCTGCCTTTAATGCGTATTGCCTCGCTTCTCCTTCTGTTTGAAAAGTTCGCTGAGTACGCTGGCCGTTGATCCTGGCGCGGACGATCCACGTACCTCGATCTTTCCTTTGTGAGACTGTGTATCCCATTGACGATCCTCCTTTAATTGAGGATCGCGCCTGCATCCTCTAGCGTACTCCGTAACGGCGTCATGCTCAAAACGAATTGCCTTGCCAAACTGGATATATCCAATTTTGTGCTTGTTGCTGTAGACCCAGCTAATGCCCATGCCTAGTAGCTCTGCGACTTGCTCAGGTTTTAGTAATGGATAGGTCATCGGATGCGCCTCTCTATGGCGTTAACTCAATGACCAAATCTTCTCTTTTTTCGGGTGAGATGCTCGATGGTGTTGCTTAGAAGCGCGCCTTGTTGAAGCAGCCTGTTTGATTTTTTATTTTTTTTCTGAGTGAGTTTTTCCGGGTGGACTGATGCAATTGGCGGCTGTGTATGGCAGAACCAGACATGAACGTTAATAGCTAATGAGGACTTCTAGAGAGGTCGACTAGGAGTGATGATGGAGGGAGGGGGAGTAATGGCTAGCTTGTGCTGTTTGAGAAGAGCTGACTGAGCTATCAAGGTCTTGCTATCGTTATTCAGCTAATTGAGAGCGCGAGGAATAGGTTTGAGCCATTCACACGAACAGCCATCCCATGAGCAGAAGCGGCGGGAGCATTTACAGCCATCAGTTGCCATGGGCTGGGCAGGCCGAGAGTTAACTGGGCGTGCTTGGAAAATTGCCGAGCAGGTGTTCGAGCATCTTGGTGTGTCAGAAGCTGAGGAGCGTAATGCTCGCCTTAACGAGCTGTTCTCCGATCTAGAGCTTGGCCGCTATCGGCCCGACGAAGAGAGCAAGCCTATCGCTTTGCGGCAGGGGAAAGTAGCCCTTCATAAGCAGCGTGCTCATCATGCCGATCAAGCGCTTTATCAGGTAGTCTCTGTCCTGCACGAATACCGAAGAGGATTGTCACCGATGACTGCGGCAGGTATGGGCAGATTTAACAGCAGCTTGCAGCGCTCCTTCCAGCTTATGCAGTCGCGCCTGCTGGAGGCGCAAAGGCACCTAGCAGCGCTTGATATCTTGAGCAATCTTGAAGGTAAGCATTACTCCCAGCGGGCAAGCAAAGGCGCTAATCAACGTATCAGGCCTGCCTCAGAGCAGGAGCATCACGTCTTGTTAGCGGCCATGGTTAAAAATATGCTGTACAACGACCCCGAGGTGATCAGTCGCCACAGGGGTGGTATTGAGTCTGTAGCTGCGGAGTGGGCCAAAAAACTATTTAAGCTCAATCGTGAATATCAAATTCTCGATATGACACGCGAGCAGATTCAGGCAGATATTCACTCGTATCTGCTGAAACGTTCAGACGCTTCTAATGCACAATCTGCGAAGTGACCGCCGTATCCATTTTTTGATGTCACATCGCCGGTGAGAAACCCCTCCGCCAAATCAGGAGCGGACGATTTAAGGGAAGGTCGTGCCCGATAAACCACAGCCTAGCAAGCCAGTTGCTGTTAAAAAATCTCATCCTGCTTCAGAAGTATCGGTGTGGGAAAAAGGCTGTTGTTTTGTTTGTCCGCCTTCCCAGCCCTACTCTGCACTGATTGGCCCAGCAAATGACCTGGCTAGGCGTGCCGAAAAAGCTGTAGAGCGTGTCATGGTGTTAGAAGGGGTAGGCGACGAAAAAAGCAGGCTGGAAAGAATCAAAGAAGCGACGGGCAAACAGAGTGAAACAGAGCCACCTCTCTTTTTGCCGATTCCTATGGATATGCCACCGGTAAACGCAACGTCAGAAGTTGCCCTGAACAAGCGCCATGCCGACCAAGTGCTCAGCCATGCGTCCTATGTGAGTCGCCAACATGCGCTATTGGAAGCGGTGGTCTCAGGGGCTCAGTTCGGCGGCGATGCGCCGCTACTGTTCACCCACATGTCATCTTCTCTGATTGAGGCTGAACGGCACCTAGCGGCACTTTCGATGGTGATGCCGGAGCCTCACGATTTTGAGATACAGCGCGCAACAAAGGGGGGGCACGCAAAGAACAATCCGCCGTCGCAGAAGGATCAAGAGGTCGTGATGGTTTCGCTTATCAAGGCAATGCTGTTCAATTTTTCCTTTGGAGAGAAGATCCATTGGCCAACGGCCTATAAGGTGTATGGGAAGCGAATAGCGGATAATATTTGCTGGTTGAATCACTCGCTCAAGATGTTTACGTGCTACCCCAACGATCAACACATTCGTGATGCCGTTGAAATCGTCTTTTACGAGAAGCTAAAAAAGCTCAAAGTGATTGATGAAAGGGTCGGCTCTGGCGGTCGTGTTGGCCGGATGCGCCACGCGCTTCATTTTGGGGGGCGGTGGAGTACTGCACCCAGTACCCAAACCCCAGAGTGGCAGGGCGTCGCAGCGGAAACCTTAAGCCATATCCAGTACGCAGAGGAGAGGTTGGCTAAGGATATTTTGATTTTCTTGTTAGAAGACCGTTTTGGTGAGCTACCTGTGGCGCTGGAAAGGCAGTTAGATCAGCTCAGTTCGTTGGAGGACATCGCTGTCTACTTCTCGACACTCCGGGAAGCATTGAGCCTGAAAGACGTTTTTGACAAGGCGGAACTAACCGAGCCTCAAAAATGATAGGAGCTATGATTCTGTAGCTGACGTTCTAGTCGTCTACGCCGATTTTTACATGCTCAGCTGCTCAGCTGCTCAGCTGCTCAGCAATACAGGCCCCCATTTGGCGGCCTGATGAATGGTTTTTTGAAAATAGTGTTGGGGGCTTCCTAGACCTCAACCCCCCAACTTTTGACAGTCTCTTTGTTATACGCTTTGATCCAGTCTTGCAGCACCTTTTTATCTAACCCCCTGCTTTCAACAATCTCGTTCGTCCCTGGATGTGTATAGCGGATCAATGGGCGTTGAGTCGCTGGCTGTTTATGGGATGACGCTTTCTTTTGGGTGGCAGTAGTGACAATCTCTGGGAAAAGGCCCAATAACTCCAGGGGAGTCTTTTCATGCTCCTCCAGCACTTTTTGTATGGCCTCTTTACACGCTTTGTCACGCCGACAGTTGTCATCTTCCTCCAGCGCCGCTAACTGTTGGTTAATGCGATCTTGTTCTTGTTTAAGCTTTTCGTGGTCAGCGATAAGACTACTCATAGTGTGCTCTCTGTTCAGCGTCTTAAAAAGTCAGTGTAGCAAAATGGTAATTAAAGAGGTACCTGAACATCTAGAGTACCTGTAATGCGATGTCTTACCCCGTAAAGAGCGTCGCAGTGAACGCTCACTCATTAGGCGTGACGATTTGCCAATGATCGTACTGCGTATGACTGTCATCAAAAGCTTTCCAAAATTGTTGTTCTGCAAAAAGTGGTAAGCTGTCGATGGTAAAGTCAACACCGTTACGAATCTCTGGACCGTCAGAGTCGCATAAGAGGGATTCGCGAATGATCCAATTATTAAACCTATCAATTTTGACGTGCCCCATACGCTGCAGAAAATCAAGCGCGTCCATCAGGCGTTGGTGGCCACTGCGTCCTCGAAGCGCATAAGGTCCAAGCTGTTTAATGTCAGAGAGCTTAAATTGAAATTCTCGACCTACAACGCCAATGTGAGGTAGATGGTTACTAAAAGTTGTATAAGGTTGTCTTTCATTGAAGGTGGATTTTTTAGGGGTAGGGTTAGTAACACCCTTCTTTTCTTCTTCCTGAGCTATCTTGTCCTGTTCTTTCTCATATTTTAAAAACAAGTGATCGACCAAGCTACTTGCGTCTTTGACTACCGTAGGTATTCCTGCTAGATGCTTCTGAAAGTGTTGAGACGCCATTCTGCAAAAGTCGTAGGAAAAGTCTAGGGTGTCAGCATTAATCTGATCATGCTCACCTGTGACGTCCTCAAACACATGCAATAGAGCGGCCATACGGACGACATTTTCCATGAGCTTTGACGCATGATCCTTATAGTAATGCAGTGCTTTGTTAGGTGCTTGTAAGACTTCTATCTCACGATGATATTCAAACCACTTTGTCGTAGCACTGGACGTAAAGCGAAGCACCTTACGCGCTTTCTCTCTTCTTGTAGAAGGCCATGCTATGTCACTTGAAAAGTTATCCTCGGCGTCTTCCTCCCGTGTGGCATTATTGTGCTGCTCAAAATACTTATCGATCAGGGATTCAATACGCTGATTAAACCTCTTGACGTTATCAAGACTGCCAATAGGACGTGTCTCACGTGTGCCTGCTTTCTCTTCTGCCATCACTGTGATGAAACGCGCTAAAAAACCAATGCCGCGTGCTTCTTCTCCACGCTTTGTGATAAAACGCTCTATGACCACCGGCTGTGCCATCAGTGACAGTGTCAATCGACTATCCGATAAGATGAAACTTGCTTTTGTAGCACGATCAATAATGACGTCTTCACCGTCCCACAGGGTGTTAATCTTATCGAGGTCTTTTAACGCATGACCACTGAACATGCTGTTGGCTTCACTGGTCAATAGGCAAGCAGAAGGCGTGTTATTCTGCATAGACTCAACCAATGCCTGGGGTGTTGTGTCAGCATACAAAACGCGTTGGCTACGAGGCTTAACAGGCTTTTCATGTTGATGTTGCAAAAGCTCATTTTTCAATCGTTCAGTATCTTCTTCTTTACCATCGCGTAACGCCTTCTTCCATACACGCTCTGTTTCTTTTCGCTTGATCTCCCAAAGATAAAGGTCCTCCTTGTAAGCATCCATTTCGGTGTCATGCCGAAGAATTGCCTCACGGTTGTGAGCCATAATCGCCTTGAAAAACTGTTTCTGTACGGTTGTTTTTCGTTCACCGGACTTTGCAATCGTCAGCAACATGAGTGAAGGAACCGTTGTGTTGCCCGTAGGTAAGCTGACGCTCACCATATCTTGGCATACACAAGAGATAGCGCCTAAGGCGGTCATCATCGCCATTTCAATCGGTACCTGAAACTCACGGCTGACTTCTAAAGAAGCTGCGTAGAAAAGGCTATGTTCGTGGTATTGAGGCCACCGTCCAGCATGTTGGTGTATCTGTCGTTTACGTTGTTGAACAACCTCTGCGATGTTTTTCTTGGTTGAGAGGGAGGCGTCTGAGGGCGTGCTCCTTGATTCAAAATTATGGGGTTGCATAAGAAAAATACCTGCTAAAGCTGCTAGAAAAAAGCAGAAATAGCAGATATTGAGTCTAAATAATACAAAAAATACAATTTTTGCCGTATGAATTCTCGCCTAGCACCGTGTGCGCAGGGGTGGTAACAGCATGATGAACGCTTACTTACTACGTGGGAGAACCAATAAGGTACCGTGCTTTAAATCGTTGTTAAGTACCTTACGTGACGTATTGCATGCAAAAAGCAGAAGGTAAGTCACATCTTTTTGATGTTAACAGTTGTTGCCAAGAATCCTTTTTGCTATGGCGGATGGCTTTCGCCTGCCTTGCTCCCAGTCCTGATACGTTCGCACGCTTACGCCTAATCGGCGCGCAAATTCCAGCTGAGTGAGTCCCAGGTGGCGTCGACGCGCTATGATGGCTGACATCAATGTAGCGTCATGAAGAGAAGGCTTCGTGCTGTCATGTTTTGAATGATGAGACATGCCACATTGATGTGCATCGGGAGAGTGAAAACGTTTGGCTATGATCGCCTGATACCATCGAGCAATATGATCATTAGCGGATAAAGCTGAGTCTTCTACTGAATCGTGCAAACCGTTTTCTTGCGTTCTGAGGTGTGCATCACATGGCTCAATGTGACGTGTATCGCACTGTTCATTTCGTTCACGTTGCCGGTCCTCAATGAGTTGGTAAATGAGTGCTAGGTCGAAGGGAATGCCGTTGGCCTCAGCAAACTGCCGCATGGTGTCTTCGTGACCAGGAAAGTTCTCTAGTTGTAGTGAGAAAAAGAGTGCCTCGTCCATTGGGTAACCTCATCTCAATGAAGATGCCTGCCATTACAGCGGCTAAATGTGTCCATAGGATGTATTTGCCGTAGTCACTACGGCAGGCGTCTTCAGAGACGGAAATAAGGGGTTTTACGGTGAATTATTCGCTACTCGCTACGGCAAAGCCGGAGGAAAGCTAGCCACTCCTTTTACCGGCGACTGCAATCAAACACCTTCATTCCTTGGCAGAAAGGTTTGCTATAGGCCTTGCAGAGATAGCTTGCCATAAACATCGCGTCATTCATGGCCATGTAGTCATCCCTGTGGAGCACCCCTGACCAATAATGCCCGGTCACTGGATGCTCGCTTACGTGAACGATTTGACCCCAACGAAGATCATCACCACTAAACCCCATTGCCTTTAACCACGCACGATAGACACGATGAAACAGATTATCCCTAGAGTAGCTTCCGTCATCGCTAGGGCCTGTGTAACCGATACTATCCACAGCATTCTTGTTCAATAACAACATGAGATGGTAGTGCGGTTTGTCGCTATGGGCTTGCTCTCTTGCCCAGATATAGCGAAGGTTATGCGGATACTTCAGGTTGATGCGATCCAACTCATAGTGCAGATGACGAAAGAAGCGAGTCAGCACCTCATTGTTGTCATGCAGTGGAGAGCGGGGCATCGCTTCTGGAAAATGAAGATCCATACGTACTGCAAAGGTTAAGTGTTGTTGGTCAACACAGTGATGCAATGTACGCCAGGCAGAGGCTAAGTAGTTCTCAATCTGTGGCATACCTGGCTTGAACGAAATATCGTATCCTTGATATGTCTCACCCCAGTAAAAACGTAGCTTATCGTTATCCGGGTGGCGTAAGAGATGATCATGAAACATGTGGGTTACCTCGTTGATGGATGAAAGCATCAACAACAGGTACCCAGAGGCGTTGTGGCTTATAAAACGTTCGTGACAGCGACAGTCATGTTCCTAGGGAGCTTAATGCTGGGTTTCTCTTGCCTCTTCATGACGACGTAGATGGCGTCGTCAATTTAAGCAATGGCTATACGCTGCTTGCTAGAGAGCTTTGTCTCACAGCAGTAACCGCATTATGTCTTGCCTATTGAGCACTGTAGGTGCTCTATGACTAAGCGACTGTCTCTCTGTTATGACTACGTCAACAATACACTCTCACCTATGGCAATCACCCCATATTACTTACCCGTCAGTTCACTAGGTTGCCATGAATAAAAAGGCCATGGTTTAGGTGCAGGTTTTGTATGGAAGTGCTTTGTAAGCAGGTGTTGATAAATTATCAAAGTGTTCTGCTTTGAGCAGTGAATAAGACACGATACCTCACGGGTATCCGTTGCTACATGACATCTCTCTGGTCATTAGAAAATTACTCACCTCTCAGTACGTGTAGGTAACAGACAACTTTTTGAATGCCTTCGATTTAACGAAAACTCAGCCCCGTATTACTTGAGTGAAGCCCTATCACTTGGGCGCTTTCGATTCACTTCACTCAAGGAGGTGGCGTATGTCCGCCCACTGTCCACGCTGTACATCAACGCAGCTGATGCCACGTCAATTAGGCCGCCATGTGGGGGCAACCACCGGTGTTGTGTCCGGTGGTACTACCGGTGCCATGGGAGCGCTGAGCGGTGCCAAAGCCGGTGCCGTGGTCGGTGCTGTCGCAGGCCCGGTCGGCGTATCGATTGGCACCTTAGCCGGTGCGCTGTTCGGTGCGTTGGTGGGAGGTACCGCAGGCGGTGTGGCAGGTGCCCGGTTGGGGGAGGAGCTAGATACCAAGGTGCTGGATAACATCGAGTGCCGCGCGTGTGGCCACACCTTTCGACTACCGCTCGCAGAATACCCTAGCTATCCCTCTCTCTAATCGCAGTTCACTGATTCCTATCTCGTATGTGTTACCACGGCCTAGCCCGCTTCCTGTTAGGGCGGGCAGCTAGTGGTTTGTATTGATACCGATTAAAACTCTATGAGGAAATTATCATGGCAAATCTCGTTGAACACATGGCTTACGTTGGCGACACCCCTTGGCATGGCCTGGGGCAACAGTTGTCTCGTCATCAACCGCTAGAGGTCTGGCAGCAACAGGCCGGTATGAACTGGCATATTGAAGAAGCACCGGTGCGCTTTATTGCCGAAGGGGCTAGCCACCTCGGCAGCATTCACTCCTTCCCTGAGCAGAAAGTGCTCTACCGCTCGGATACCAAAGCACCGCTGTCGGTGGTGTCGCAGCGCTACAAGGTGGTGCAGCCCGAGGAGATTTTGGAGTTTTACCGTGACCTGACCGAGTACGCCGGATATGAGCTAGAAACCGCTGGCGTACTGAAAGGCGGACGTAAGTTCTGGGCTCTGGCGCGTAGCGGCTTAAGCACGTCGCTCAAAGGTCAGGATGAGGTCAATGACTACCTGCTGTTGGCCACTTCCTGCGATGGCACTCTCGCCACCATGGCCACGCCCACCACGGTGCGGGTGGTGTGCAACAACACGCTGCAAATTGCCGTCGATGGCACGTCGCAAGCGGTGAAGGTGCCCCATCGTTCAGAGTTTGATCCGCGTGCCGTGAAACGTCAGCTAGGCATTTCGGTGTCTCAGTGGAATGACTTCATGTACCGGATGAAAACCCTAGCGGAACGTAAAATCACTCGGCAGGAAGCCCAGCAGTATCTTCAGTCGGTGATTTGTGGGGCTGAGAAGCCGCTGGACGATCCCTCCAAACTGCCCAACTATCGAGCGCTGAATAAGGTGCAGAAGCTCTACCACGGCGAAGGCAGGGGCTCTCACTTGGTGACGGCCAAAGACACGGCCTGGGGATTGCTCAATGCCGTCACGGAATACGTCGATCACGACAAGCGGGCACGCAGTAACGATACCCGTATGGACTCCGCCTGGTTTGGCCAGGGGGCACAGCTCAAACAAGAGGCCTTGGATGCCGCCCTACAGCTGGTGTCGTAGCCATCCATACACCCATCTCCACAAGCAATTCACCTAATGATTACTCTAATCCTCACGGCATAGACGCCCAGCCCCTGAAAAGGCTGGGCGTTTTGCTGTGGGGCTTATGCCGAGAGGTAACTGCATGAGCTTTATTTCCGACGCCATTGAGATGGCGCTCACTCGACTAACCAAACAGCTGCTTGAACACGACGCCCATAACGCAACGTCGCTGGTGTGTGCCCAGGGCGAGTTCTATCGCGCGGAGATACGCCTGGAGCGTATCGATCCCGCAGACATTGCGCGTCACTTACCCGACGTTCCTGCGCCCGTTAAATGACACACCCATGAACAGGGCTGACTCGCCCGCATTTCTCTCTTCACGTAAAAGGAGGTGCCCCATGGCACAGCGTACTCATGTAGTAAATGCGTCTTCCCAAAAAGGCCCAGTACCTTCCATCCAAGCAGACGCCAACGCTCAGCATCCCCCAAACCCAGCGATGCTAGAAGCGCATCCTACTGCTGATAGCACGGCAATTATTCAGGTGATCGAGCGCGCGGCGCTTAATCCTGACGTCGATATCGACAAGATGGAGCGCCTGCTGCAAATGCAGGAGCGCGTGATGGACCGCCAGGCCATGATGGCCTACAGCGCTGCTATGGCAGCGATGCAGACCGAGTTGCCCAGCATTGAAGAGCGTGGGCAAACCAACAACGGTTGCTATGCCACGCTGGAGGATATCGTCGATACCGTTCGCCCCATCCTACAAAAACACGGCTTCGCGGTGAGCTTCCGTATTCAGACCCAGGAACGCGGTATCCAAGTAACGGGCGTGCTGATGCACAAGGACGGCCACCGGGAAGAGACCAGCATGCTCCTACCTGCGGACATGAGCGGTAACAAAAATGCCGTCCAGGCCTTTGGATCGTCCACCAGTTATGGCAAGCGCTATGTGCTGTGCGCCTTGCTCAACATCACCACACGCGGGCAAGACGATAACGGCCAGACCAGCACACGAGCAGCTGTAAAGAGGGTTACGGCCTTTCAGGCGGGGCAGATTCAGCGTTTGATCAGCCAGTGCCCAGCCACCACGCAAGAGTGGTTCAGCGGCAAATACGGCGCTGCGGTTCAGGTGCCTCAGGC
>JAUVQU010000115.1 GCA_030597965.1 Cellvibrionaceae bacterium | reverse complement strand
GAATGGCCTGCTCGGTCGTGCCGTTGGGTGAAGTGACGCGCCGCCGCAGTTCGGCGACATCGACATCGCTGTCCAGCGCCAGCTTGGCTGCACCCAATGCGGTTTGCAGTGTCAGTTCAGTCGCCGCCTCTTTTGGTAAGCCCTGTGCGACACCTGCGTCGATCATGGCTTCCATTAGTAAAAAGTAGTACGCAGGGCCGCTGCCTGAAACAGCAGTGACGGGGTCGAGCAGCGACTCGCTGTCGAGCCATTGCACAATGCCCACGGCTTTCAAAATCTCCTCGGCGAGGGTCTGTTGTCCGGTGGATGTTTGGGCGTTAGCAAATAAACCACTGGCGCCGGCCTGTACCAGTGCCGGTGTATTGGGCATGCAGCGTACGATGGCGAGGTCATTGCCAAGCCATGTATCTAAGCTGGTGATGCCGATGCCGGCGGCAATGGATATGATCAGTGGGCGATGAGCAAGATAAGGTCGTAAATCCTCACATACCTGTTTAAGCACTTGTGGCTTAACCGACAACACCACAACTTCTGCTTTACTGACGGCCTCCGCATTGTTTTGGGTGGTGTTGATGCCGTGGCTTGCGGCGAGCTTGTCGAGGCTTTCCTGGTAGGGATCACTGGCGGTTATCTTGTCGGCGGAGTAACCCTTTGCGATTAAGCCACCAAGAATGCTGCTGGCCATATTGCCCGCGCCGATAAACGTTAAGTTTGCTTTGCTCACTGTGATTTCCTATTGCCTATGTTTGAGGTAAAGGTATTTCAATCTCTTGTGCCAAAAATATCTGTACCGATTCGAACCCAGGTCGCGCCTGCGCTGATGGCTGCCTCTAAATCTGCAGACATTCCCATCGAGAGTGTGTCTAGTTGTGGGCTCTCTAATTCTGAGTAAGTATCTTGAAGTTGTGAGAGCGCTTTCGCAAGGGGTAGTAATGCGTCTCGCTGTGCTTCAAAGTTATCGCGTTTGGCGGGTATCGCCATCAGTCCACGGATACAGATATTGGGTAGAGAGGCGATACTTTCAAGCAGGGAAGGTAATTCATTTAGAGTGACGCCGGACTTACTGTCTTCTTCATCAGGGTTTACCTGAATGCAAATATTGAGCTTTGGCAGCGTCGAGGGGCGCTGCTCACTGAGACGCCGAGCGATCTTCTCTCGGTCAACACTGTGAACCCAGTCAAAATTTTCGGCGATAGCGCGGGTTTTATTCGACTGTATAGGACCAATAAAATGCCATTCTATGTCGAGATCGGTAAGCTGGGTTTGTTTCTCTAGGGCCTCTTGCAGGTAGTTTTCGCCAAATGCGCGTTGGCCAGCTGCATAGGCGGACCGTATGGCCTCAGCGGACTTGGTTTTGCTAACAGCCAATAACGAGGCACTGTCAGTATCACGGTGTTGTGTGACAAGGGCATCATGAATGCGTTTTTTTACGTCGGATAATTGTGTCGCGATGGTGTTGTCGGTAATGTTGGACATATTGAGTTCAGCTGCGAAAAGGGGATAGCGTTAGTAAGCGCTTGATCTGAAGCAAATAATAAACGTAAGGGCGACTTTTGTCGCTGCTTAGAAAAAATAAGGTTTGTGAATGGATATTACCGAGCTTCTCGCGTTCAGCGCCAAACAGGGCGCTTCAGATTTACACCTTTCGGCGGGGTTGCCCCCCATGATTCGAGTTGATGGTGATGTGCGCCGGATCAACCTTCCCGCAATGGACCACAAACAGGTGCATGGTCTTATCTACGAAATCATGAACGATAAGCAGCGTAAAGATTTTGAAGAGTTTCTAGAGACTGATTTCTCGTTTGAGGTGCCCGGTGTGGCGCGTTTCCGTGTGAACGCGTTTAACCAGAACCGTGGTGCCGGTGCGGTGTTTCGTACTATCCCATCGAAAGTCTTGAGTATGGAAGACCTGAATATGGGTCAGGTGTTTCGGGATATTTGCCAAATGCCTCGCGGTCTTGTGCTCGTGACTGGTCCAACCGGCTCGGGGAAGTCGACAACACTGGCCGCCATGATTGATTACATTAATGACAATAAATACGAGCATGTACTAACGATTGAGGACCCGATCGAATTTGTTCACGAGTCGAAGAAATGCTTAATCAACCAACGTGAAGTTCACCGCGATACGCTCGGCTTTGCCGAAGCATTGCGCTCCGCTTTACGTGAAGATCCAGATATTATTCTGGTGGGTGAATTACGAGACCTGGAAACTATCCGTTTGGCACTAACAGCAGCGGAAACCGGTCATTTAGTATTTGGCACTTTGCACACGACCTCTGCGGCTAAAACGATTGACCGTGTGGTGGATGTGTTCCCGGGCGACGAGAAGTCAATGGTGCGTTCCATGCTGTCCGAGTCGCTGGAAGCCGTTATTTCGCAAACGCTATTGAAAAAAGAAAACGGAGGCCGTATTGCCGCCCATGAAATCATGCGCGGCACCCCGGCGATCCGTAATTTGATTCGTGAAGATAAAGTGGCGCAGATGTATTCGGCCATTCAAACGGGTGCTGCGCTAGGCATGCAGACAATGGATCAGTGCTTGGCAGAGTTGGTGGATAAGCGGCTTATTAATCGAAGTGTGGCCAAGTCCAAAGCGCGGATGCCAGAGAATTTTTAAAAATAAATATCGTCGTTAAAAGAGAGCACTTTTATGGATTTTGAGCGTTTATTAGAGCTGGTGGTTGAGAAAGGTGCTTCCGACCTGTTTATTACTGCCGGTGTGCCGCCATCGGTTAAATTAAATGGCAGCTTAGTGCCGGTTACTGCGACGCCGCTGTCCAATAACAAGGCTCGGGATATTGTCTTGAGCATAATGGATGAAGCCCAGCGTAACGAATTTAAGGAGCATCGAGAATTAAATTTCGCGATTGCCTCCCCTAAAGCAGGGCGCTTTCGAGTAAGCGCGTTTTTTCAACGTAATGCGGCGGGTATGGTGTTGCGTCGAATTGAGACGGTGATTCCCAGGATCGAAGATCTGGGCCTGCCGGATATTGTCAGTGAATTGGCCATGACCAAACGTGGTTTGATCATGTTTGTGGGTGCGACCGGCACGGGCAAATCAACTTCTTTGGCGGCGATGATAGGCCATCGCAATCGCAACTCAAAAGGCCATATTATTTCCATCGAGGACCCGATTGAATTTGTACACCAGCATGAAGGGTGCATTGTTACCCAGCGCGAAGTGGGTGTTGATACCGAGTCGTTTGAAGTGGCACTGAAGAACACGCTGCGTCAGGCACCAGACGTAATTCTTATTGGCGAGGTGCGTTCTCGTGAGACGATGGAGCACGCCATTGCTTTTGCTGAAACGGGGCACCTTTGTTTGTGTACCCTTCATGCAAACAACGCCAACCAGGCGCTGGATCGAATCATTCACTTCTTTCCTGCGGATATGCACCAGCAATTATGGATGGATTTATCCCTAAATTTAAAAGCCGTCATTGCGCAACAGCTTATTCCAACACCGGATGGTAATGGTCGTAAAGCGTGTTTGGAGGTGCTGCTGAACACGCCGCTGGCTTCTGATTTAATCCGTAAAGCTAAAGTGTCAGACTTAAAAGAGCTGATGAAAAAATCGACCGATCTGGGTATGCAAACCTTTGATCAGGCGCTGTTCGACCTTTACGATCAGGGCTATATCACCTATGAAGACGCTATTTCTCATGCGGATTCACCCAATGATCTTCGCCTTTTGATTAAGCTGGCGTCAGAGACGGATGCGGAGTATCTCAATAATGCCGCTGACGAACTGACCATGGAGCAAGATCAAGACGACGGCAATACATACCGATTTTGAGTTGGTTAACGATACAGGCAGGACCTAAGGCGTTCCGGCAAATTCGTCAGCAGGGCTTAAAGCCTGCTGACGTGCGCGCTGTATTTGGTGCGTCGGGTGCGGCTAAGTGGCTGGCTATTTATGGTTTGGACAGGGCGATATTCTCCGAGTGGTTACAGCAGCCGGGTCAACCAGAGGTGCTGCTGTACGGCACTTCTGTCGGGGCTTTTAAATTGGCTGCGGCCTGCCATCAGGATGCGGCCGCTGGTTTGGATACTCTCAAAGAGCGTTATATCCATCAAAGTTACCCCAATGGTGGTGGCCGAGAAGAAATTCAGCGCGAGCTGAATAACATCACGCAAGCCATTATTGCCGATCAGCATGTGGAGCAAATTCTTTCTCATCCTGCGTTTCGTTTTTCTTGCAGCACCGTCCGTTGTCATGGTCGTTTGGCCAGCGAGGATCCTAGTAAGCAGCTAAAAGCCAGTGCGGCGTTGGCTTTTAAAAATTTACTGGGCAGGCAGATGTTGCAGGGTTCACTCGAGCGCTGTGTGTTTTCTGATCCGCGCAGTCAGTTTCCGTTTGTCTCTGGCGATGGTTTTCAAACTCATCAAGTACCACTGAGCGAAGAAAATACAGTGCAGGCCATCAAGGCGTCTGGTGCAATCCCCGTATCGATGTATGGTTTTAAGAATATTCCGGGTGCGCCTGAGGGTATGTATCGAGATGGTGGTTTTCTGGATTATCACCCGGTGCCCGCCAATTTTTGGGATGATGACGGATTGATCCTTTATCCTCATTTCTACGATCACTGTAAGGTGGGCTGGTTTGACAAGATGTTGCCCTGGCGTAAAGCCAGTGCGAGTCAGTTGGAACAAGTGTTGATGATTTCCCCTTCGCAAAAATACATCGACAGCATTGAATTGGGCCGGATTCCAGATCGTAAAGATTTCAAGCGGTTCGAGAATAATGATGCCGAACGTATTCGTCTTTGGGAGCAGGCGGCAACTCAAAGTCTGGCCTTGGGTGAAGAATTTCTTGAGCTTGTGACGAGCGGTCGATTGGCGGATCAAGTCAAGCCTTTGTAGTTTTCCCCTTGTCGATTCCCTGTAAAACCTTTCGATTTTCCAAAACTCGGCCAAGAAAGGCAGAAAAAGCTCAAAAAGGTTGGGATTTAACCCGCTACTGCTTTACGCCTTGAGTGTGGTGGGGGAAAATAGCGCCTTTTTCAGCCGCTCCTTTTTTTGGGGAGTACCCGCTGCCGATTTGTAGAGCCAAGGAGCCCTGCCCATGCCATCTCGTTTTGATCTTGCCAATGCCATTCGTGCCCTCAGTATGGACGCCGTCCAGAAAGCCAATTCAGGTCACCCCGGAGCCCCAATGGGCATGGCAGACATTGCCGAAGTGCTGTGGAATGACTTCCTCAAGCACAACCCAAAGAATCCGGACTGGTGTGATCGTGATCGCTTTGTTTTGTCTAACGGCCACGGCTCAATGCTGATCTACTCGCTGTTGCACCTCACAGGTTATGAGCTGCCGATTGAAGAGCTGAAGAACTTCCGTCAGATGCACTCTAAAACTCCAGGCCATCCCGAATACGGTTACGCGCCGGGTGTTGAGACCACGACCGGCCCACTGGGGCAGGGCATCACTAATGCCGTGGGTATGGCGTTGGCCGAAAAGATTCTGGCCGATCAATTCAACCGTGAAGACCACGATGTCGTTGATCACTACACCTACACCTTTATGGGCGATGGCTGTTTGATGGAAGGCATCTCCCACGAGGCGTGCTCTTTAGCGGGCACCTTGGGCCTGGGTAAACTGGTTGCCTTCTATGATGATAATGGCATCTCCATCGATGGAGAAGTGGAAGGCTGGTTCACCGATGATACGCCCAAGCGTTTTGAAGCTTACGGCTGGCATGTAATTCCTGCAGTTGATGGTCACGACAGTGCAGCGATTAAGGCGGCTATCGAGGCGGCTCGTGCTGAGACAGATAAGCCAACCATCATTTGCTGCAAAACCGTGATTGGTTTTGGCTCCCCGAACAAGCAGGGCAAAGAAGATTGTCACGGTGCGCCGCTGGGTCTCGATGAAATTGAATTGGTACGTAAAACCCTGGGTTGGGACCACGGCCCATTTGAAATTCCAGAAGACGTTTACGCCGGTTGGAGTGCTGTTGAAAACGGAGCCTCTGCCGAAAGTGACTGGGCAGCAAAATTTGATGCTTATAAGGCTGCTTTCCCTGAGTTAGGTGCTGAATTTGAGCGTCGTGTGATTAAGGGCGAATTGCCCGCAGACTTCTCTGAAAAAGCCGATGCCTACATTCGTGAATGTCAGGACAAGGCTGAAAAAGTGGCATCCCGTAAAGCGTCTCAAAACAGCTTGAATGCTTACGGCCCGTTGTTGCCGGAATTGCTGGGCGGCTCTGCTGACCTGGCCGGTTCTAACCTGACTCTCTGGGAAGGCTGTAAGGGCGTAGAAGCCAAAGACGCCAGCGGTAACTACATCTACTACGGTGTACGTGAATTTGCCATGAGCGCGATGATGAATGGCATCACCCTGCACGGCGGTTTCGTTAGCTACGGCGCGACCTTCATGATGTTTATGGAATACGCACGCAATGCCGTGCGTATGGCGGCATTGATGAAGCAGCAGAGCATTTTCGTATACACCCACGACTCCATTGGCCTGGGTGAAGACGGCCCAACTCACCAGCCGGTTGAGCAAATCGTTTCATTGCGTACCACGCCAAACCTTCACACTTGGCGTCCGTGTGATGCCACTGAATCAGCTGTGTCTTGGAAAAACGCCATTGAGCGTCGTGATGGCCCGACGGCATTGATCTTCTCTCGTCAGGGCTTGGCACCCCAGCCGCGTACTGAACAGCAGCTGGCTGATATCGCTCGCGGTGCTTACATCCTGAAAGACTGCGACGGTGAGCCTGAAGCCATTATTATTGCTACCGGTTCAGAAGTTGAGCTGGCGGTTGCCGCTGCCGATGAGCTGGCAGGTCAAGGTAAGCAGATTCGTGTGGTTTCTATGCCGTGTGCGGAAATATTTTGTGCTCAGGATGCAGAATATCGCCAGCAAGTGCTGCCAATTGAAGTGGGTGCACGTGTTGCGGTGGAAGCAGCTCACGAAGATTACTGGTGGAAGTTTGTTGGTCTGGATGGTCGCGTAGTGGGTATGACTACCTTTGGTGAATCTGCCCCGGGCGGTGAGTTGATGAAGCACTTTGGCTTTACCGTCGAAAACGTTGTCGCCAACGTTGTTGAATTGTTGGAGGATTAATCCCAGAGGGATTAATCGAGAGATGATGAACGAGAAATGTGAGATGAAAACCAGACAATGAATCAAACGTCTCCTGTTTCTCATCTCCCGCCTTCCAGCCAGCCTATAAGGTTGGCGATCAACGGCTACGGCCGTATTGGGCGCTGTGTGCTGCGCGCTTTGTTTGAGGCTGGCCTGCAAGAGCAATTACAGGTTGTGGCTATCAACGAGCTGGCCGATTGCAAAACCATTGCTCACCTGACGAAATTTGATTCAACCCACGGGCGCTTTCCAGGCGAAGTAATTTTGGGTGCAGACCGCCTTTCGATTAACGGGCAAAGTATTCAAGTTCTGCATGAAGAGCACATCCAAAATCTTCCCTGGAAAGATCTGCAGGTCGATTTAGTACTGGAATGCTCGGGTGCGTTCAGCGACCGTGCTACAG
>JAUVQU010000001.1 GCA_030597965.1 Cellvibrionaceae bacterium | reverse complement strand
GAGATGCCTCCGCCAGGCGATCGAAAAGCCATCGTTTCCTGATTGGCGAATTCACCAATAGCGACACCCGAAGGTATCTCCGCTTGCTCAGGGCTATTCAGTATTTGATCCTTCGGCCGCACATCAGCCAATGCGTGATGCAAACTCCTAAAAAGAAAATCATGCACCATACGGCTGTCACGAAAACGAACTTCGTTCTTAGTCGGATGAACATTCACATCCACCGTGGCTGGATCCACCTCTAAATACAATACAAACGCCGGGTGACGACCATGGAACAGCACGTCCTGATAAGCCTGGCGCACCGCATGCGTGACCAACTTGTCGCGAATAGCCCGGCCATTCACATAAAAATGCTGGAGGTCGGCATTACTACGAGAGAAAGTGGGTAACGCCACCCAGCCCCTGTTGCGCAAACCGGAGCGCTCAATATCAATGTGCAGCGCGTTCTCCATAAACGCAGGTCCGCACACCTGCGCCACTCGGCGCTCCTGCTCAATCTGACTTTGCGCGGCACGCCAACTGTGGATCGCCCGGCCGTTATGCTGCACATTAAAACCGACGTCAAAGCGGGATAACGCGAGGCGCTTAATGACCTCTTCAATACGCTGATATTCGGTTGTTTCTGTGCGTAAAAACTTACGCCGAGCGGGCGTATTAAAGAATAAATCACGCACCTCAACGGTTGTCCCCTGTGGGTGTGCAGCCGGCTGCACCTCTGTTTGCATCTCCCGACCTTCCGCCTTTGCACACCAGGCCTCGCTGCCAGTAGTACTGGTTAGAGATAGACGTGACACGGAACTGATACTGGCCAGCGCTTCGCCACGAAAACCTAAGGTGCTTACTGCCTCCAGGTCATCAAGCTGATAAATCTTACTGGTCGCATGACGACTCAAGGCTAAAGGCAAATCGTCTTTATCAATACCCGCACCATTATCCCGGACGCGCATCAACTTGACGCCGCCCGCCTCCAAATCAACATCCAGGCGCGTCGCGCCAGCATCCAGACTGTTTTCAATGACCTCTTTGATGACTGATGCAGGTCGCTCTACCACTTCACCTGCCGCAATCTGGTTGGCAAGGCGAGGGCTGAGTAGTTTTATCTTAGACATGCTTACCTTGGACATAACTGCCACAAAAAATTAAGAAGAAGGGATGGCCAGACGCTGGCCAACACGAATACCGGAACCGGAGATATTGTTCGCCTTACGCAATTGCACCAGGGAAATATTATAACGCTGAGCAATGCCGCTCAGCGTATCGCCCCGAGCAATCACATGAACTGCTGTCTTTGCACCTTTGCCGCCGGCTTTTTGCCAGGCAACATAAGAGCCTGCCGGCGGCACACGGTAAAAATATTCCTGAACGCCGCTAAAAATCGATTTAGCCAGGATTTTTCTGTAATAAGTACTGGACAATTTTTTTGCTTCATCCGGGTTAGAAATAAAGCCTGTTTCCACCAAAATACTCGGCACATCCGGTGATTTCAAAACAGCAAATCCAGCCTGCTCGACATGGGGCTTATGCAGTTTCGCCACATTATCGATTTTTTGCAGAACACGACTACCCACCTGCAAACTGGAGCTCAAGGTCGCGGTCATAGAGAGATCCACCAAAACCCCCCGCAGAACCTCATCCTTATCTTGTAAATTGAGATCACCAACACCCCCGATTAAATCCGCTTTATTTTCCTGCTTTGCCAAGAAGCGCGCCGTTTCAGAAGTGGCACCCTTACGGGACAAAGCAAACACCGACGCCCCTCGCGCCTTGGGATTGGTAAACGCATCAGCGTGAATTGAAATAAACAGATCAGCACGTTTTTCACGCGCTATGTCGCGGCGCTTTCGCAGCGGAATATAATAATCGCCTGTTCGTACCAACTCCGCCCGATAGCCCTGCTGCGCATTGATGAGCGCCACCAAATTCTTACTGATTGCCAAAACGACATCTTTCTCACGAAGACGCTTTCCATTAATTTTAGGGCCCAGCGCCCCGGGGTCTTCACCCCCATGCCCCGCATCAACGGCAATTATTATGTCACGCTTAGCCGCTTGGCTCTGGATCACCTGCTGAACAGTTTTCACCACTTTTTTATACTGATCGAACAGGTCGACTACCAATCGATCACTCTTATCACCACTCTGTTTCAGCAGAAAGCTTTTAGGATTAACCTCTTCAGACAGATCCAACACAATGCGTAAATCGGTTTGATTGCGCTCGGCACTGCGAAGTAATTTTATGGGTGTTTTCTCAAGATCAACATCCGACAGCTTGGTGTTTAATTGCGCTTTTTCCAAATCAATGACCAGACGCGCGGGGTTATGCAACACGAATAATTTATGCTCCACCGGGCCACTCAAGTCAAATACTAAACGGGTATGGTCAGGTGCTCGCCAGAGGCGCGCATTATCGACAGATGCTGCCGCACTGGCATGTGAAAAAGTGACCGCAATAAACAGACAAAATAAGGTAAAGAGCCAACCCACGCCCACCATCCAAAAGTAGTGTTTGGGTAACAACTGCTGAGGATAGCCTCTACTCATTTTCGCAATTCCAGTTCAACTTTATTATCTATTATTAATTGGCGGCTGACCCAATCTTTACGGTTTATTCGATTAAAAACAAGCCAATACTTTCCGACCCAACTCACTTCTTGCACTTAAATTGACTTGTCGGCCAGGCGCATTGACTGATAAGTGAAAATGTAAATCCGCCTCAGGCAATACCCCTTGACCTCGACTGGGCCATTCCACCAAACAAACAGAGCGCTCAGAGAAGTAATCTCGAATACCCATGTACTCCAGTTCCTCTGGATCACCCAGTCGATAAAGATCGAAATGATTCACCTGTGCCGACTCAAATTCATAGGGTTCAACCAGGGTATAGGTGGGGCTCTTAACGGAACCTGAATGACCAAATGCCCGTAAGACGCCACGTGTGCTCGTGGTTTTACCTGCGCCAAGGTCGCCTTCTAAAAACACCATAATCGGTTGCTCAGTGGCACTTAATACTTCCTGCAGGGCCAGACCACAACGGCGACCAAATTCAACCGTAGCCTCTTCGTCTGGCAAATATTCCTCTATGGCTTCCGTACTCATGCAACCTCACCGTTAAGCACGAAGCGAAGGTACGGCATCAGATCCGCAGCGAGCAGCCCGCGCTGGCCACCATCTGCAGCGGCCAAGTCAGCCGCCTCGCCATGCAGACATACGGCCAATTGCACAGCCAGAGTAAGCTCAAGCCCCTGCGCCAGCAAACCACCGATGACCCCGCTGAGCACATCGCCCATACCACCTGAAGCCATACCCGGATTGCCAACGTTGGCCAGGCACAGACTGCCATCAGATCCGGCAATTACCGTGCCCGCACCTTTTAATAAAACACAACCACCGTAGGTTTTTTGCAGGCGCTTAGCCGCTGCAAAGCGGTCCTGCTGTATTTCAGCAGTAGTGCATTTTAATAGTCGTGCCGCCTCACCCGGGTGTGGCGTCAACACCCAATTATCACGATACGCGTCAGGCAACACTCGGCCTTCCGCCAGTAAATTCAAACCATCCGCATCAAGCACAATCGGTAACTCAGTCGCGGCTGCCTGTTGCAACATTTGGTCGGACCAGGGTGTTTTACCTAACCCCGGGCCCAATACCAATACGGAAGGTTGCTCGAGCAATGGCTGTAACTGCTGCCCTGACGGCACGCCCGTCACCATTATTTCTGGACGCCGCGCTACAATCGCCGCAACATGCTCCGGGCGTGTCGCCACACTGGTTAGCCCTGCGCCCATACGTGCTGCCGCCTCCCCGGCCATAGCGGCCGCGCCGGCATAGCCCAATTCGCCACCGATAACCATGACATGACCAAAATCGCCCTTATGGGCATCGCCATCACGCTCGGGCAACTGCTGCAACAACCCACTTAACTCTAATCGCTGCACCGAAACTTCTTGGGCTGAATAAACTTCCTCAGGAATGGATAAATCTGAGAAATACAACGAACCCGTTAATGCGGGCGCACGGCCCGTCAGTAAACCCTGCTTCACACCCACAAACGTGATCGTCGCATCGGCCTTAACCGCACACTCTGCAGCGCCCGTATCCGCACACAAACCCGATGGCACATCCAAGGCCAACACCGGAGCGCCGCTTGCATTTATCGACTCGACAGCAGCCCGATACTCGCTGCGCAATGTACCTGACACGCCAATACCCAACAGCGCATCCACAATGACCGATTCCGCAGGAACCGGCTGTCCTGCAACATACTCCTGGGTAATAACGCCTTCACGGCAGGAAAATTCATAGGCCAACTTGGCATCACCCGACAAACCCTGCGGGTCCGCCAGATAAAAAACCGTCACTGGTATTCTTCTTTGTGCAGCCAAACCTGCAACAATGTAGCCATCACCCGCATTATTGCCGCCGCCACAAAAGACAATAACTTGCTCCGCCTGCGGGCCATCCGTTTGAAAGCCTTTCTTTTGAAAAAAGTGCGCCTGCAGTACATTAAAGGCCGCCCGACCCGCACGTTTCATTAAATAAATTCCGGGAATACCATGATCGTTGATCGCTGACGCGTCCAACTGGCGCACTTGTTCCGCTGTATATAAAGTGGCAGGCAACGACTGCTTGGTGAGTGTAATTTGGCTGTCTTGCTGTATTTTAGCGGGCGCTGGAAAAGTAGTAGGCATTTGAGGGTCTCGAACCGTTATAATCTATGGGCTTCCTGCACGAATTATACGGGAATGGCGCCGTTCAGCCTACCAACAAGACCAGACAACACATGCCAAAGAGCGAGCACACCCAGCAAAGACCTCACGAAACGATTCAAACTCTCGACGAACTCGCTCGCCTGATAAAAATCTGGGGGCAGGAAATGGGCTTCCAGCAAGTCGGTATTACCGACACAGACCTGTCCTCCGAAGAAACACAATTAAAGGAGTGGCTTAAAAAGGGCTACCAGGGAGATATGAACTGGTTAGCCGAGCACGGCAACAAACGCTCACGCCCCAACGAATTATTACCCGACACCCAACGAGTCATCTCTGTACGACTGGATTACCTACCCGCTGACACAGACCAAATAAAAATCTTAAAAAGCTCCGAGCATGCTTTCGTTTCACGCTATGCACTGGGTCGCGATTATCACAAATTAATGCGCAAGCGTCTGAGTCAACTGGCCCAGCGCATTGAAACCGCCGCGAAAAAACTACCCGAGGAAATTCTTTCCACAAGCAACATTACCCAACGCGCCTTTGTAGACAGTGCGCCAGTAATGGAGCGCCCCCTAGCCGCCAAAGCGGGGCTCGGATGGGTTGGCAAGCACACCCTGCTACTCAACAGCGAAGCGGGCAGCTGGTTTTTCTTAGGCGAAATATACACCAGCCTTCCCCTGCCGATAGATAAAAACGATCAAGAAAATCAATGCGGAGACTGCCAGGCCTGCTTAAAGGTTTGTCCAACCGATGCCTTTCCTCGCCCCTACGAGCTGGATGCCCGGCGCTGCATTTCTTATTTAACCATTGAAAACAAAGGTGTAATCCCCGTAGAATTTCGTGAAGCCATGGGCAATCGTGTGTTTGGCTGCGACGATTGCCAGGCCATCTGCCCATGGAATAAATTCGCTCAATTCAGTCAAGAAGACGATTTCCAGCCCCGCCACTCACTTGATCGCGTCAAACTGGTCGAACTGTTTAAGTGGAATGAAGCTCAGTTTTTAAAAAATACTGAGGGCTCAGCCATTCGGCGTATTGGCCATGAAGGCTGGCTAAGAAATCTGGCCGTGGGCCTCGGTAACGCCCCCACCACAAACGCAACCATTAGCGCGCTAGAAGACAAGCTGAATCATCCTTCCGCGCTGGTGCAAGAACACGTGCAGTGGGCGCTAAAACAACATGAAAATCCCAATCGACGCCGCAAGCGCAAAATAAAGGCTCCGACTCATCATTCAGGTTAACTTTGATTCATGACCGACAAAAAACACATCCGTGACAAACATAGCCGCAACTTATTTGGCCTGACTGTCCTAAAGAACAGCCACCCAGACGCAAGAAGGTTGCGGCGACAAGCAGGCGAGCCATCACTGCATGGCAACAAACTCTGGAAATCCACCACAGTATTGATGGACTACCTGCAAGAGAGCCCCCCACCCAAGCAGTCGCGTATTTTAGAGATTGGTTGCGGTTGGGGGCTGAGTGGGATTTTCTGCGCGAAAACGTTCGATGCCGATGTCACCTCCCTCGACGCCGATGAAAATGTACTACCGTTTACGGAATATCACGCCAAAGCCAACAACGTCACCACCAACACGATTGCTATGCGATTTGAAGACATATCTGCAGAACAGCTAGAACAGTTCGATGTCATCATTGGGGCTGATATTTGCTTTTGGGATGAGCTCACCGACACCCTATACCAACTCATTAACCGAGCTATTGAAGCGGGCGTGCCAAGAATTATTTTGACGGATCCGGGCCGGCCACCCTTCCGTGATTTAGCTGGTGCAGCAGAAACCCTTGCCACAGAAGAGCCGAAACTGAACCTGGATGTGCGCTATACGGATTGGGATGTGCCCAACCCCCATAATGCCTGGGGGTTAGTACTGGATATCTCTCTTAAAGGGGAGGCCTGACGTTAAAGAGTCTTGAAGCCTTATTTGTCAATAATGAAATGCTCGCGATAGTGGCGCAGCTCGTTAATTGAGTCGCGAATATCATCCATCGCTAAATGAGCACCCGACTTTTTTACACCAGCCAATACATCAGGGCGCCAACGTCGCGCCAATTCTTTAAGGGTGCTCACATCTAAATTTCGATAGTGGAAATAAGCCTCTAGCCCAGGCATGTATTTCACAAGAAAGCGTCGATCCTGACCGATGCTGTTACCACAAATAGGCGATTTACCCGCAGGCACCCACTCACTCAAGAACGCTATCGTCGCCTGCTCAGCCTCTTCCTTGGTAATCGCACTTTCCAGCACGCGCTGGGTCAGCCCCGACTTTCCGTGCTGATTGGTATTCCAGTCGTCCATGGCATCCATCGTAGCCTTATCTTGATGAACGGCAAATATAGGCCCTTCGGCCAACACATTGAGATCGGAGTCCGTCACTATGGTCGCAATTTCTATAATTACGTCGATTTCGGGGTCTAGCCCCGTCATTTCCAGATCAATCCAGATGAGGTTGCTGTCGCTTTTCATTCGATTCTTCTCTTTATTCAAACGGCTTCTGTACTAACTGCAGGGTAATCATCAGCATTTTACTACGGTTTACTCTACAATAACCCAACAGCAGCTCATCTAATAACCCATAAAGACCCAGCGCAGGACTTCATTCATTGCTTTACTCTTTGCTCAACGCTCATTTATCCCCTATCGCAGCGGACTCCCATCTATTCACTAAAGCTATGGCTGCTTCATGAGTAAGCGCAAGCTAACCCGCCGCCAGGCCTGGCGCATTGAAAAAATACAAAGTGAGCGAGCCGGCCGCGCCAGCAAACGTGAAGACAAGATTCTTGGCCAGTTAGATCACAACGAATTAGGCCCAGAGCAAGAAGGCTTGGTGATAGCTCATTACGGCACGCTAGTCACCGTAGAAGCAACCGCGGGCGAGAATCAAGGGAAAACAACCCGCTGCCACCTTCGAGCAAACCTTGGCTCCCTGGTCACCGGAGATCGTGTCATCTGGCGGGATGGCGAACCCAACGGAGTAATTGTTGCAGTGCTGGAACGCGATTCCGAACTCAGCCGACCCGACCCCTATGGCGACATGAAAACCATCGCCGCCAATATTGACCGTATTATTATTGTTATTGCCGCCTACCCTGAGCCACACGCAAATTTGATTGATCGGTATTTGGTTGCCGCCGAAAATCTAGGGATACAACCGATTATCCTGCTCAATAAGATCGACCGTATTGATGACAACATCAAACCGAAATTGGATGATTTAAAAGCCTGCTATACACAACTGAATTATGACTGGCTGGATGTGTCCTCTACCACAGAGACTGGTATTGATCAGCTGACCACCTATTTAGCAAACTATACGAGTATATTTGTCGGGCAATCCGGTGTTGGTAAATCCTCACTGATCAACGTGCTACTACCCGGCCTCGACCTTAAAGTTGGCGGCCTGACAGAGGCCACTCAACAAGGTACACACACCACCACCACAGCACAGCTCTTCCACCTCCCTCAGGGCGGCCACCTTATCGATTCTCCAGGGATCCGCGAATTCGGCCTCTGGCACATGGAGCCAGAAGATTTGCTTTATGGTTTCCGGGAATTTCAACCATTTCTGGGCCATTGCAAGTTTCGTAACTGCGCCCACGAAACTGAGCCAGGCTGTGCCATTCAAGCCGCTTTAGAAAACGGCGATATCAGCGAAAAACGCATGGCCAGTTATCGTTATATTCTGCAGACACTTAATGATCGTTAAGTCGGCAGACTGCAAGTGTTTCATTTACAATAACGCCTTATTATAGACCCTAGCTTCCAAGAGCAAATGACATGAGTTTACCCCTTTTTATTGAAGCCAATGAACTGCACGCTGAGATAACAAAACCGGACATCCTAGTCGTTGACCTCTGTAGCGAACAAAACTACCTTGCAGGCCATATCCCGGGGGCCGTCCATATCACACCCAAGTCCCTGATGTCTGGCCAGACACCTGCTCCCGGGCGGCTGCCCACCCTAGAACACCTAACCCAACTAATGGGTAGTATTGGCCTCTCCCCTGGAAAACATGTCGTAGTCTACGATGATGAAGGCGGCGGCTGGGCCGGACGCTTTATCTGGACACTGGACGTATTGGGGCACAAACATTATTCCTACTTAAACGGCGGCATACACGCCTGGCGAAGCGCTGGTCTATCGGAGTCAACTGAAGCCCCAATACCCACACACACACAACCCAGCTTTGAATTACATACCGATGTGATTGCCGAAATTGACGATATAATGCCCAATTTAGGCCGTGATGACTTTGTGATTTGGGATGCCCGTAGCCCAGCAGAATATCGTGGTGAAAAAGTCTTGGCGAAAAAAGGCGGGCACATTCCCGGCGCGATTAATTGCGAGTGGACCAGCCTGATGAACCCCAACCAAGATTTACGACTGCGAGAGGACGCCAAAGAACGATTGGCCGCCATTGGCATTAACAAGTCACAGGAAATCGTTACCCACTGCCAGAGCCATCACCGATCTGGATTCACCTATCTTGTTGGGAAATTATTTGGCTTTAATATTAAGGCCTATCCCGGCTCCTGGTCTGAGTGGGGCAATCATCCCGACACTCCCGTTGAACAATAAAACACGCCAGAACTTAAACAATTTATCGAGACAGTCATGAAAGATTCACTCTTTGTCGCTTTACAGCACATCACACCACAGCACGCACTTTCACGAGCGGCTGGTTGGCTGGCCAACACTCAAGTTAGCTGGATAAAAGATCCTTTCACCCGCTGGTTTGTGAATCGTTATGATATCGATATGAGTCTGGCACGGGAAGAAGACCCCTGCGCCTACGCCTCATTCAACGACTTCTTCACTCGAGAACTAAAGCCGGGGGTTCGCCCAATTTCTGACGAGGCCAACGCGGTTGTCTGTCCAGCTGATGGCGCCATTAGCCAACTAGGTGACATTAAAAATGGGCGTGTTTTTCAGGCCAAAGGGCAGGATTACAGTTTGCTTGAGCTGGTTGGCGGAAATGAAGAAACGGCCAAGCTATTCACAGACGGAAAATTTGCAACTGTGTATCTCTCCCCCAAAGATTATCACCGCGTACATATGCCCCTAGGCGGAACACTTAAAAGCATGACCCATGTCCCTGGTGATTTATTCTCCGTTAACACCGTCACTGCAGAAAATGTACCTCGCTTATTTTCCCGCAATGAGCGTGTTGTCTGTGTTTTTGATACAAGCGCTGGTCCAATGGCCGTTATTTTAGTGGGCGCAATGATCGTGGCTAGCATTGAAACCACCTGGGCCGGCCAAGTCGCACCCGTAAAACGCACGATTAAAACCACTCACTATGACGAGCAACCAGCCATTACCTTTAACACCGGAGATGAAATGGGGCGTTTTAAATTGGGCTCAACGGCGGTGATACTTTTTGGCAAAGATGCCATGCAATGGCAGGAAGATTATCAGGCGGGCAGCCTTACTTTAATGGGAGAGAAGATGGGTAAACATTCATAAAACCCATTAAGCATTAAAAATGCCAGCATTAAGCTGGCTTTTTTAATGCTTAATATCTATAAATCAACCGCGCCTAAACAATCCAAACAATTTTTTCTTTTCATCCTTAAATAAATATTCATCGCGGACTCTGGCTATATCAATATCGTAACTGCCAACCTCTAAATCTTGAGAAATTTCTATTTTATCCATTTCACGCCAGTGAATTTTTCCCTCGTCCACTAAGGACTGCTTAGCTCTGTCATCCTCAGCCAAATCAAGAAGCGTAGGCGACGACAATGGCTGCTTAAACGGATCCAAAAGAATCAACACTTGAGGTTTTAATCGACGCTCGAAGTTTTGTTCAACCACCAAACCGACTTCACCGGTGTTCAACTCAACTAACGTGCCGGTAGGATAGATACCGATGCCACGAATAAATTCTACAACCAACTCTTCCTGGAATTCATGGTCACGACAGTCGTAAAGTTCGGCGACAGCTTTAGAGGGTGAAAGCGGATAAGCCTCACCACGAGGGTGTGTAATCTTATCGTAAAAAGTAACAATGCCCGCCACTTTAGCCAACAGAGGAATCTTATCGCCCCGTAAGCCTGCGGGAAAACCGCCGCCATTTACTCGCTCGCAATGAGCCTTCACCACACCTATAACCTTGGGCTCAACTCCATCAATCTTTCTGAGGATATTGACACCGTATTCCACAAACTTTTCGTATTCTTTTTGTTCGTCAGGGCTGCGGTTTGTTTTTTGTATTAACTCTTTAGATAACCTGACCTTGCCTATATCCTTCAGCAATAGAGCCATAGCTAATATATTCATTTCTTTTTTAAGCAAACCAATATGGCGCCCAAAGATCATGCCCCATACCGCCGAGCGGAGGGCGTGAGTGTAAGTGTGCTCATCGGCTTCTTTCACCCGAGTCAACCAGGCAAACGCGTCAGGATTTCTTATGATGCTATCAACCAATTCACTGGCCGCGCGCTTAGTCTCCTGAATTTTAACCGGATTGCCAGCATCCAACTGATCCACCACCTGGCCTAAGGCACCAAACACTTTTTGGTACAGGCTACGAGCTTGTGTCACTTCTTTTTTTAGTGAGCTACGATTGGTGTAGTGATTACGGCGTATCCTTAATGGCGCAATATGTAGCTTAGAGATACTAGGAGAGGAGTGACTTTTAGTGGGCGACGTCTTGCTTCTTTTTAAAACTGGAGCAGATACTGCCCTCAGCAATCCAGGGCCTTTTTCCACGTCAATAAAGACATGCTTACAGTGAATCTTCAGCTCATTTATTTCATCTAATTCACGAATGTAAAAGCCCTGTAAAGGGAACGGAGTTTGCCCCCACGGGCGATCAAGGCCGGATACAAACATACCCACCGTGACATCTGAGATGTCCACCTTGACCTGCTTAACACTCATAGAAACCAATATCCGCTAACTATTAACATGACTCTTATATTAAGACATACACCTAAGCCGCTAATTACAAAGGAATTTAATACAGGAAAAACCATAGCTACACCAGATATAATGTATCAGTTCATGCATGTCAACAAACTACCAATAAAAATTCTAAAACTGTGATGTCTAGTGGTATTTTTCCGACAATTCACAAACCGCATCAAAGAAGGCGCCAGCATGATCAGGATCAACTTCAGGCGTCACACCATGACCAAGATTAAAAATGTGGCCAGAACCAGCTCCATACGACTCAAGTATAGTGGCTACTTCTTCTTTAATACGTTCTGGTTTTGCGTATAGAAGCGCTGGATCCATATTCCCCTGTAAGGCCACCTTATCTCCTACTCGCTGGCGCGCAGCACCAATATCGGTGGTCCAATCTATGCCCAGTGCCGCTGCCCCACTATCAGCCATAGCCTCCAGCCACTGGCCACCACCTTTGGTGAATAGGATAACAGGAACCTGGCGACCTTCATTTTCTTTAATCAACCCATCAATAATACGTCGCATTGGATTTAAAGAGAACTCAAAATAAGCGTTGTGACTCAATGCGCCACCCCAAGAATCAAATATTTGTACCGCCTGAGCGCCCGCCAAAATCTGCTCATTGAGGTATTCAGTAATAGATATCACAAGCTTATCAATCAACAGGTGAAATACTTCCGGCTGGTTATACATCATCGCCTTCGTGCGACGATAATCTTTTGATGACCCACCCTCTACCATATAGGTCGCCAACGTCCATGGGCTGCCAGTGAACCCTATAAGAGGAACACGGCCATTTAACTCGCGGCGAATGGTTGCCACTGCGTCGACAACATAAGTAAGATCCTTCTTAGTATCAACAATAGGTAAAGCTTCAATGTCTGCGGCAGTTCGGACGCTTTTCTTAAACTTAGGCCCTTCACCGGTTTCAAAATACAACCCCAAGCCCATTGCATCTGGGATAGTTAAAATATCGGAGAATAAAATAGCAGCATCCAGCTGCGGATAGCGGTCCAGTGGCTGCAAAGTAACCTCACACGCCATTTCTGGGTTAGTACACAGGCTCATAAAGTCGCCAGCGCGAGCGCGTGCAGCTCGATATTCAGGCAAATACCTGCCTGCCTGCCTCATCATCCATACCGGTGTTCTATCGACAGGCTGCTTTAATAGCGCTCGTAAAAATCGATCGTTTTTTAATTCTGCCATTTATTCTTTACCTAGTTTTTACCACACTTTTTTTGTTAACAATAAAAAGCACGCCGTAGCGTGCTTTTTATCTCAATGGAACTATTCAATCTCTAGCGATTTAAACCTGAAGGTAATCCAGAATACCTTCAGCAGCTTCACGACCTTCCCAAATTGCGGTTACCACCAAATCGGAACCACGCACCATATCACCACCAGCAAATACTTTCGGGTTGCTGGTTTGGAACTTAAAGGTCTGTTGCTCAGCAGCTTCTACACCACCCCAACTGTTTACATTGATGTCATTACAAGAGAACCAATCAGCCGGGCTTGGCTGAAAACCAAACGCAATCAGCACTACATCAGCAGAAAGTATCTCTTCGCTACCAGCAATCGGTTCAGGGCGACGGCGACCATTTTCATCTGGCTCGCCCAGAGAGGTCGTCACCACCTTAATACCTTCTACCTTACCGTCGCCAACGATTTCAACTGGCTGACGATTAAACAAGAATTCAACACCTTCCTCTTTAGCGTTAGTCACTTCCCGCTTTGAACCCGGCATATTCGCCTCATCACGACGGTAAGCACAAGCCACCGAGGCTGCCTGCTGACGAATAGAGGTGCGATTACAGTCCATCGCCGTATCACCACCACCCAGTACAACCACTTTTTTACCCGCTACGCTGATAAAATCAGCGGCGTCTTTTTCAAAGCCAAGGTTGCGATTCACACTCGATATAAGGAACGGCAAGGCGTCATAAACACCCGGCAAATCTTCACCAGGGAAACCGCCCTTCATGTAGTTGTAGGTACCCATGCCCATAAATACGGCATCGTATTCCGACAGCAGGGATTCCATCGTTACATCCGTGCCAACGTCTGTATTAAGACGAAATTCGACACCCATCTCTGTGAAAATTTCACGACGACGTATCATCACAGATTTTTCTAATTTGAACTCAGGAATACCGAAGGTCAGTAGACCACCGATCTCTGGATACTTATCAAAAACAACCGGCTTAACGCCGTTGCGTACCAATATATCGGCACAACCCAAACCCGCTGGGCCAGCTCCAATAATGGCGACTTTTTTATTTGTCCAAACTACATTGGACATGTCTGGCTTCCAGCCCATGGCAAAAGCTGTATCGGTAATATATTTCTCAGCATTGCCGATGGTGACTGCTCCAAAGCCGTCTTCCAGCGTACACGCACCTTCACACAGGCGATCCTGAGGACAAACACGGCCACAGACTTCTGGCAGCGTATTCGTCTGGTGGCTCAACTCCGCCGCCTCGAAAATATTGCCTTCAGAAATCAGCTTAAGCCAGTTTGGAATAAAGTTGTGCACAGGGCATTTCCATTCACAATATGGAGTGCCACACGCCAAGCAGCGGTGACTCTGCCCCTGAACTTGACGCTCTGTATAAGGCTCATAGATTTCTACAAACTCATGTTTACGAGTATCAATGGCTTTCTTACTTGGGTCCCGTCGACCCACATCCAAAAACTGAAAGTTATTACTTAAACGCCCAGTCATATTTTTGCCTCTAAATCAAAATCTGCGTTAAACCATCAGGCTTAAGGGTAAGCCAAATAATTAAGGCTTACTCTCCACGCTTTCTTACGCTATCCAACAGTTGTTCTACGCTCGCAGCTTTTGGCTTAACCAGCCAGAACATACCGATGTAATCACCGAAATTGTCTAGCAGGTGCTGACCCCAAACACTTCCGGTTTCTGATACAAACTCTTCAATAATGTCGTGCAGGTGGCTGCGATGCACTTCCACCGACTCACGATTGACTCGGACAATTTCCACGTCTTCATTTATCTTGTCGAAGAAATTTCTTTTCTCATCGAGTACATAAGCAAAACCGCCCGTCATGCCAGCACCAAAGTTAACGCCTGTTTTACCCAGCACGGTAACCACACCACCGGTCATGTATTCGCAACAATGATCACCCGCGCCTTCAACCACAACATGAGCTCCAGAGTTACGCACACCACAGCGCTCTCCGGCACGGCCAGCAGCAAACAACTTACCGCCCGTCGCACCATACAAACAGGTATTACCCATAATGCTGGTTTCATTACTCTTAAATTCTGAGCCCTGTGGCGGACGCAGCACCAGCTTGCCGCCAGCCATGCCCTTACCGACGTAATCGTTGGCATCACCTTCGAGGTACATCTCAAGGCCACCTGCATTCCAGACACCAAAACTCTGTCCGGCAATACCTGTCAGGTTCAGCTTGATTGGTGCCGATGCCATTCCCTGATTACCGTGACGTTTGGCAATCTCACCACTGATGCGAGCGCCTATTGAGCGATCGCAATTGGTGATATGGAAATCAAATTCACCACCCGACTTTGCTTCAATGGTCGGCAGTAGTTCCGCCACCATAGCCTCGGCCTTTTCACCCTTATCAAAGGGGGTGTTCTGAGCAACGGAGCAGATCTGCGGCTTACTTTCCAACAGCTCGTCCGTATAAATAATCGGGCTCAAGTCCAATTGTTTGTGCTTATCGGTAGTACCCTCAATGCACTCAAGCAGATCAACACGACCTACCAGCTCATCCATAGAGCGTACGCCCAGACGAGACATCCACACACGCGTCTCTTCAGCTACGAACTTAAAGAAGTTCATGACCATCTCAACGGTGCCGATGTAATGGTCTCGGCGCAATTGCTCATTCTGAGTGGCCACACCCGTTGCACAGTTGTTCAAGTGACAAATACGCAAGAACTTACAACCCAGAGCCACCATCGGCGCAGTACCGAAGCCGAAGCTCTCAGCACCGAGTATGGCTGCCTTGATGACATCCAGACCGGTTTTCATGCCGCCGTCTGTCTGCACTCGAACCTTGTCGCGCAGATCATTGGCTCGCAGCATCTGGTGCGTCTCGGAAAGACCCAGCTCCCACGGAGAACCCGCGTAATAAATCGAACTCAATGGACTGGCGGCGGTACCACCGTCATAACCAGAAATGGTGATCAAATCAGCATAAGCTTTAGCAACACCAGCGGCAATAGTGCCTACGCCAGGACGAGACACCAGTTTAACTGAAACCAGAGCATCCGGATTGACCTGCTTAAGGTCATAGATCAACTGAGCCAGATCTTCAATTGAATAAATATCATGGTGAGGAGGCGGAGAAATCAGTGTCACGCCGGGTACAGAATAACGTAAACGAGCGATTAGCTTATTCACCTTTCCGCCTGGCAGCTGGCCACCTTCGCCGGGCTTGGCGCCCTGAGCTACTTTAATCTGTAGTACTTCAGCATTCACCAGATAGTGAGGAGTCACACCAAAACGCCCCGATGCTATCTGCTTGATCTTGGACATTTTGTTGGTGCCGAAACGCACAGCGTCTTCGCCGCCCTCACCGGAATTAGAACGTCCGCCAAGAGTGTTCATCGCCTCCGCTAACGCTTCGTGAGCCTCAGGAGACAGAGCTCCTAATGACATAGCCGCCGAATCGAAACGACGCACAATAGCACTCACCGGCTCGACTTCATCCAACGGCACCGGCGTAGCCGATTCCTTCAGCGCTAATAAATCACGCAACGTGGAGATAGGACGGTTATTCACAAGGTCTGCGTAGTCATTCCAGATTGCGGAATCACCACTCTTTACCGCGGCCTGCAAGGTTTTTACAACCTCGGGATTAAACGTGTGGTATTCGCCACCATGCACATATTTAACTCGCCCGCCCTGCTTAATTGGCTTGCGCGCAATCCAGGCCAGCGTGGATACTGCTTCCTGATCTGCCTGCAGGTGCTCAAATCCAGCACCTTTAATACGGCTGGTGGTCCCTACAAAACACAGATCAACAACTTCTTTATTGAGGCCAACCGCTTCAAATAACTGAGCACCACGATAAGAAGCTACCGTTGAGATGCCCATTTTTGACAAAATTTTCAGCAAGCCTTTATTCAGGCCCTTACGATAATTTCTGTTGGCCGTCGCAACATCCAGCAACAGCTCACCTGACTCAATCAGATCGCTAATGACCTGATAGCTCAGGTACGGATATACCGCAGTAGCACCATAGCCCAGTAAGGTTGCAACCTGATGAGAGTCACGGGCAGTCGCCGTCTCAACAACAATATTCGCATCACAACGCAGTCCGACGCTCGTCAGACTGTGGTGTACCGCACCGGTTGCCATCAATGCGGGAATCGGCAAAAGACCCGGCTGTATGCCTCTATCGCTCAAGACAACCAGTGTTTTACCCTGCGCCACAGCATCGGCAACGGAGGCGTTTAAAGCTTCAACGGCCTCTTTCAGCGTCTGGACGGCAGGATCGTAGTTCAGATTAAACTCTGCAGCCTCATAGCCTTCGCGCTCTATGTTAATCAGCGACTTATACTTAGCCGGAGACAATACCGGCGTTTTAAGAATCACTCGGTTCGCGTGAGCTTCAGTCTCTTCATAAACAGACAGCTCTCGACCAATACAGGTCTCGAGCGACATCACGATGGCTTCGCGGAGAGGGTCAATTGGCGGGTTGGTAACCTGCGCAAATTGCTGACGAAAATAATCGCATAACGGGCGCTGCTTCTTCGACAGCACGGCCATCGGGGCATCGTCACCCATAGAGCCTGTCGGCTCCATACCGGCCTCGGCCAGCGGACGTACAACCTGGTCTCGCTCTTCAAACGAAACCTGGAACATTTTCATGTAGGTATTGAGCTCAGCTTTATCTGTCGCTGACTCGGCAACATCATGCCCAAAGGAGGACTGAATACGCTTCGCCTGTGCTCTCATCCACTGCTTATACGGCTTGGTGCTCTTCAACTGCTGATCAATATCAGCTGTGTGGAATAACTCACCCGTCAAGGTATCAACAGACAATATCTCGCCCGGACCTAAACGGCCTTTAGCCACCACATCACTCGGCGCGTAATCGTAGGTGCCAATTTCAGAGGCAACCGTAATAAAATCGTCTTTGGTGATCACCCAACGCGAAGGGCGCAAACCGTTACGATCAAGCGTACAGACCGCATGGCGACCATCGGTAATCACCAAGCCGGCAGGGCCATCCCATGGCTCGATGTGCATTGAATTGTACTCATAGAACGCACGCAGATCTGGATCCATATCCTCAATGTTCTGCCAAGCGGGCGGCACCAACATACGAATAGCACGGTGTAATTCCATGCCGCCTGTGACCAAGACTTCCAGCATGTTATCCAAGCTGGATGAATCAGAACCGGTACGGTTCACCAGTGGGGTTACTTCACTCAAGTTAGGCAGTAATTCAGACTGGAACTTCGGCGTACGCGCCACAGACCAGTTACGGTTACCCTCAACAGTATTGATTTCACCGTTATGGGCAATCAAACGGAAAGGCTGAGCCAACGGCCACTGTGGCGATGTATTTGTAGAAAAGCGCTGATGGAAGACACAGATAGCCGTTTTCAATTCTGGGCTGGCAAGGTCGATATAAAACTTATCAATATCGACCGGCATCATCAGGCCTTTGTATGAGATCACACTCAAACTGAAGCTAGAAATGTAGAAACCCTTGTCGTCAGCCAAGCGGATTTCTATCTTTCGACGAGCCATTAACAACTTAGCCGTTATTTGGGCATCCTCTAGGGAGTCGTCAACACCAATGAACAGGTGTTCAAATTGCGGCAAGGTCGCCAGTGCGATAGGACCCAGGCAGGAATCATCCGTTGGCACCACGCGCCAACCAATCACAGACAAGCCTTCGGCTTCCAATTCTTCTTTGACAACAGAGCGAGCGCTAGTGGCTGCCGCTTCATCCAGCGACAACATTATCGAACCAACACCATAAGTGTTCGGCAAGTCTACATCTAACGCTTCTTTAACCGCTGCGCGCAAAAAACCATCGGGCTTTTGCATCAAAAGACCGCAGCCATCGCCGGTTTTACCGTCTGCGGCAATACCGCCACGGTGGGTCATGCAGGTTAAAGACTCAATAGCGGTTTGCAGTAACTTATGACTGACCTCGCCCTTGAGGTGGGCAATCAAACCAAAGCCACAATTGTCTTTAAATTCGCCTAACTGGTAGAGGCCAGTGCTCATACGCGGTCTCTCAAAATTTATTTAATCTGGTTGTACTAACATCCGGAAACACACCTGTGTCCCCAGACAAAAAAGCCCCTAGAACAAGGAACTCCTAGCAAATGGGCGCAGAATGTTACCCGTTTAACCGTGTATTAGCAAGTAAAAGGAAGCAAAGGAGTCCGTTATCAACACCGCATGCAAGTGTAAAAACAATCGAAATGCATCGAAATGCATCGATACTGCTAACAACTTGCCGTGAGCCAAAACTCAGTTAAAAAACTATGTCACGCCGAGCGTTGCCTTGAGGTTTGCCTGTGAAAAACTCTCCGTCACTGTCGCCTGCCCCAGCTGACGCACTAAAACGAGGCGCAAACTCCCATCCAGCACTTTCTTATCCACCGACATCAGCTCAAGAAATTGCCGCTCAGTCATATTTTCAGGCGCAGTCACGGGCAGCCCCGCCTTTTGCAACAAAGCACGGGTTCTCGCCACATCATCTTCAGACACCCAGCCTTCACGCAAGGACAAATCCATAGCCATAACCATGCCTGCGGCAACGGCTTCACCATGCAACCACACCCCATAACCTTGTGCCGTTTCGATGGCATGGCCAAAAGTGTGCCCTAAATTGAGAATTGCGCGAACCCCACCTTCACGCTCATCTAGCTCGACCACCCTCGCTTTATTAAGGCAGGACTGCTCGATAGCATAAGCCAAAGCTTCCGACGCACAAGCCATCAGCTCTTCTACGTTCTCTTCCAGCCAGGCAAAAAATGGAGCGTCTGCAATCAATCCGTACTTAACAATCTCAGCAAAACCGGCCGCCAACTCCCTCTTGGGCAGAGTCTTGAGCACCTGAGTGTCAATCACCACTGCATTAGGCTGATGGAAGGCTCCAATCATATTCTTACCCAGAACATGATTCACTCCCGTCTTACCCCCTACTGAGGAATCAACTTGAGAGAGTAGCGTGGTGGGCACTTGAATAAAATCTACACCACGCTGGTAGCAAGCTGCAGCAAAGCCTGTCATATCACCAACGACACCCCCACCTAAAGCGATCAGCGTAGTCGTGCGATTATGTTTTTTATCGAGAAGCTCATCAAATATAAGATTGAGCGTTTGAAGATTTTTGTGCTCCTCTCCATCCGGAAGAACAACCACATCTAAACGCAAAGACGACAGAGCACTTTTTAAAGCATCGAGATACAGAGGCGCAATCGTTTCGTTGGTGACAATACAAACCTGCTTTCCTTTAATATAGGGCAACAGGAGATCGCCATTCCCGAGCAATCCCTCACCAATAAAGATTGGGTAGCTGCGTTCGCCAAGGTCAACACGTAAGGTCTGCATACTAGAGTCACTGCGTAGAATTAAAAGCGCATTCTAACACAGGAAAAAACTCAGAAGGCTAACTTGAAGCCTCCTAAAGAAGGGCAATAATGGACTGAACTGTAGCTTTTACACCACGGCGGTCCGTAGTGACAATATGATCAGCTACCTCTTGATATAAAGGATCACGCTGCTCTATCAATTCTCGGATTTTCGCCTCCGGGTCATCGACCTGTAACAGGGGGCGTTTTTTATCTTTACTGGTTCTCTCCAGCAGCTGGTCAATCGGTGCCGACAGATAAACCACCACACCATCAACGTTCTTGAGCAACTGCCTGTTTTTCTCCTTCAGCACAATGCCACCGCCAGTAGCCAATACCGACGCCCCACCCTTAAGAATTTCCTCCAGCACAACACTCTCACGCTGACGAAAACCCTCCTCACCCTCAACATCGAAAATCCACGGAATGTCCGCTCCAGTACGATCCTCAATAACACGATCGCTGTCCCAAAAAGGCAACCCAAGTTGAGTGGCCAATGTACGACCAATAGTGGATTTACCGGCCCCCATAGGGCCGACGAGAACAACAGTAGAATTCAATTTATTGAACCAACTCTGACGATAAAATTGTAGGGGTAATGAAAATAAGCAGCTCGCGCTTTTCCTCAGAACGAATATTCCTCTTAAACAGTCTACCCATATAAGGGATATCTCCAAGGAACGGCACCTTACTCACACCTTCTGTTAGGGTGTTACGATATATACCACCTAAAACAACCGTCTGTCCATTCGCCACAAGCACCTGTGTTTGAAGCTCAGTCACATCAATAGTTGGAATATTCGAAGCCGTAATCTCCCCTACAGAGTCCTGATTGATTTTTAAATCCATGATAATTCGATCATCCGGGGTGATTTGTGGCGTCACATCCAGTTTCAACACAGCCTCCTTGAATGAGGTCGAAGTGGATCCGCTAGAAGAGGCTTCCTGATACGGTATCTCAGTACCCGACTCAATATGCGCTTGCTGCTTATTACCGGTAATCACTTTTGGCTGCGAAATCACCTCGCCATGACCAGAACTCTGAAGCGCAGACAACTCCATATTTAAAAACGTATCATCAGCCAAATAGCTTAAGGCGATACCGCTCGTCGGTGCACCCACCCCCAAATCAACGAACAAGTTCTCAGCAAGCAGAGAATGATCATCATTACGACCATCACCTGCAGCCCAGTTTATCCCCAATTCACGCTGAAAATTATCGTTAGCAATCACTATACGCGCCTCGATCATAACCTGACGAATAGGCACGTCTATCTTCTCAACCAGCTCACGAAACTCAGCAATTTTATCTGCAGTATCCGTTAAAATAATTGAGTTTGTTCGCTCGTCAACAATGGCGCTGCCTCTTTCGGACAGGATACTATTTGTGGCAGCCTCATCATCCCTCGCCGCCGCTCCAAACAGCTTAAACAATTCACTGGCACTGGCATAACGAATACGCAGGTATTCTGTTTGCAACGGAGCCAGCTCCTCCAATTGCTTAAGCGTCTCCAACTCCTGCCGCTCCCTTTCTGCTATTTCAGCCGCAGGCGCGATCATCAGCACATTACCCACCTGCCGCTTATCCAAGCCTTTCGTCTTCAAAACCAAATCGAGCGCCTGATCCCACGGCACGCCGTCCAAGCGTAAAGTAATACTTCCCGTTACCGTATCGCTGGCCACTAGGTTTAGCTCGGTAAAGTCTGCAATAAGCTGCAAGACAGAGCGCACCTCAATATCCTGGAAATTTAAAGAAAGCTTTTCGCCAACAAAAGCAAAGCGTTTTCTCTTCTCTTCAAGCTCCCTGTCAGTAAGCGGCTTAATACTAATCACATACTTATTGTCAGCTTGATAGGCTAAATAGTCATACTCGCCTGAGGCCTTAATATTAAGCACCGCATTACTGTCATCATAGGTAGCATCAATTGAATTAACGGGTGTCGCGAAGTCAGTAACATCCAAACTACGACGCAAGCCGGCAGGAAGTTCAGCTGCGATAAACGACACACTTATCGCCCCCCCTTTCTTCTCAATATCAATGTCGATTGATTCATCAGACAGGCCCACAATCACCTTACCTTCACCAAACTCTCCACGCCTAAAATCAATGCTATTAATGGCCAATACAGCCCCCGCACCGGGAGCATCCCCTTGCGATGAATCGCTTTGAGTTGTTTTCTCTAAATAGCCACCGGCCTGCCTGCTGCCAACCTCAACCACAAAGTCATTTCCATCGACGTAAGTCTGGTATGGCGTAAGCTCATTCAAATTTAAAATCAATCGGGTACGGCCATTGCCACTCAACACTATGGCGCTCTTGGCATTATCAAACGCCAAAGGAAATTTCTTTTGCTGCAATTGATTTTCGACACCTACAAAGTCGAGAACAATTCGCGCAGGCCGCTCTATGGTAAATCCGGCAGGCTCAGGGCCAATAACATCAAAGCCCAACCTCACCTCGAATATCTCACCCGGCAATTCAGCAAACCGCATATCCTGCAATGAGCTTGCCTGCACAACCACAGAAAAGGCGGAGACCACCAAAGCAATCACTACAGCTTTCATCTGACATCCCAATTTTTTATAATTAACCATAACAATCTAATCCTTCTCTTGGATTGACAGAACCTGGGGTCTTTCCACCCAACCATTAGTACCATTGGGTACAATTTCTATAACCTCAATTTGATGGTTTGATGCAGCCACAATGCGACCATGGTTCATACCTATATAATTACCTGTAGTCACTCGATGTATACCGCTTTCACCATCATTAATCAGCGCCCAAACGGCACCATCTTTCGTTAGGGTGCCGACCATTCTCAACGCGCCAAAGTTGAACCCCTCTAACACCTCTTTCTCGCGCTCAAAGTCTGGTTTAATATTTTTATTATTGCTCAACACCACGCTTTGCTCCTGCTCTGCGGGGGGGTCAAATGGACTTCTTAACGCCATAGCAGAGTAAGCAAAGCTTTTATACGGAACAAAGGAAGGCAAGGGCTCTATCTCGCCCGCAGGCCTGCGTTTGGTCTCTTCAATATAGTCGCGAAGATCGCCGTGCTGCCCGCTATCACTACACGCACTTAAACCCAAAACGAAAAAGGCTGAAAACCCAATTGCGCAAATTAATCGATCCAATTTCATAACTACTTACCCTGATCTTTATAGCGATAAGTCTTGGCTAAAATTTGCATATCAAGCAAACCACTTTGTTTCGACCTTTTCAGAACATAATCATGCAGAGTTACAATTCGAGGCATTCCCGCAATACCGCTCACAAAACTACCCAGGTCATGATAAGTACCTGTTACGTTTATTGAAATTGGCAACTCGACATAAAATTCCGCAGCTCGCTCTTTCTGCAAACCGATGCTATTGATTTTTAAGCCACTATCGGCTCCTTTCTCATCAATATCCTCAAGCAAGTCAGGCACTTCTGTGTCGCTAGGCAGCTGAGAAATCAATGCGCCAAACGACACCTGCATATCTTTCATCTGAGCCCTGTAAGCATCTAGATTCGCCGCCTGATGCGCCCTAATCTCAAAAGCGGATCTCAGCTCTTGCTCCTTAGCGACCACCCTCTCTTTCTCCTTACGAAGATCGTCAATCACTAAGACATTCACTGCCACGAGAATTAAAATCATCAAAAAAATACAAATAATAACTTTGACTGGGAGCGGCCATATCCCCGCTCTCGACCAATCAATATCACTCAGGTCAATGTCTTTTAACTGCTCAACTACATCCTGGAAAGCCATTAGTCAGCCCCTTCCTTCTTATTGCTGGGATCCGCAGCTGTCAAATCAATATGGAAGGAGCTGGCCTGCTCCCCCAACTGAGGCGCAGCCTTAACCGACCGTAGATTTGGAGATGAGAACCACTCGGAGCCACTGACATTCCTCATAAGGCTAGAAACACGCACATTGGATTCGGTTACACCTTCAATGCTAATTTTAGATGCCTTACGACTAAGAGAGTCTATGTAAACCCCTTCCGGTACAACTTTCACCAACTCATCAAAATGGCGAACAATAATAGGCCGCTTACCCTGCAGGTTTTGTATGACGTCCATCCGGTCGAGGAGCTCTTCCCTTTTCTTTTTTAGGGTTCTAATCTCCTCAACTTTAACCTGCAGAAGTCCAATTTCTTGATTCAGTATATTGTTCCTATCGAGCTGTGAGTCAATGGACAACTGCATTAGGCTCACCCATAAATAAGCACAGAGTCCCGCAACGGCCGCAGCACCGATGAGGACTTTAATAAATTCCTCTTTTTTCTCCTTGCGATACTCTTCACGCCAAGGCAGTAAATTGATTCTGGCCATCAGTCAAAACTCCTTAGAGCCAAACCCGTAGCAATCATCAGCGCTGGCGCATCATTCTCCAGCGCAACAGCATCCACGTTAGTGGCAATACTCATATTCAAAAACGGATTGGCAACACTAGCAGGCGTCCCCAATCGCTCTTCAATTAACTCATCTAAACCTGTGAGAGAGGCCACCCCTCCCGCCAAAACAATGTGGTCTATATCGCTATATTCACTTGAAGAGAAAAAAAACTGTAATGACCGTGTCACCTGCTGAACTACAGATTCTTTAAATGGATCCAATACTTCAGCTTTATAGTCGCCGGGAAGCCCGCCTTGCCTCTTCGCCACATCCGCCTCATCAACAGAAAGGCCATAACGACGCTGAATCTCTTCCGTCAACTGATTGCCGCCAAACAATTGCTCGCGAGCATAAATCGTCGATCCCTCTAGTAGCACGCTCATCGTTGTGACGCTGGAACCAATATCAACGACAGCCACTAATTGATCGCCATGGTCCTCAAGGCTGTCCGCCACTAAATTAAACGCACGCTCCATGCAGTAGGCTTCAATATCAACAACTTTGGGGATCAATCCAGCCTCGCCTAAAACCTCAACACGCATGTCAACATTTTCACGTCGACATGCCGCCAGCAAAACCTCAACCTGCTCCGTACCCGTCTCTGCCTCACCTAAAACCTCAAAATCCAAAGCCACTTCATCTAAAGGGTAAGGGATGTACTGGTCGGCTTGATCTAAGATTTGCTCTTCAAGGACATCGTCAGACTGGCCGCCAGGCATATCAATGACCTTAGTAATCACCGCCGAACCCGCCACAGCAACCGCAACCGCCTTAAGCTTGGTTTTGGAGCGCTTAACCACCGACTCAACAGCCTCCCGCACACCATCAACTTCGGTGATATTTTTCTCGACAACAGCATTAGGTGGCAATGCCTGAACCGCATAGCTTTCTACGCGAAACTGACCGCCATGCTGGCTAAGCTCCAATAACTTTACAGAGGAAGAGCTGATATCTACCCCCAGCACTGGTTTTGTCTTGCTCTCGAATAAGCTTAGAATACCCATTTTCCCATCAATTTCCGTGACTTAGCTGCACTTCATGTTATAGCACTTTAACTCAAGCCTGCAACAACGTGAATTATATGTAAACCTAACAAAACAGCCTATACTCTTATTTCAAATAACCGGACGGCTTTCACTAGCCCATTTTTAAAGAAAAACTACTGTGAAAAATAAATATTTACGCCCAACCCTTTGGCTTCTTTTTATTGCTATTTGCGGCGCTTCTGCGGTTTTCTCTGGCCTATACCTCTATTTAAGCCCCAAATTACCTCCCGTAGAGAGCATTAGGGATATTCACTTACAGACCCCATTACGTATTTATTCCGGCGACAACCAACTGCTCGGTGAGTTTGGCGAAAAACGCAGAACCCCTATTGCACTGGTCGACACCCCCGTGGATTTCATTAACGCTATCATTTCCGCAGAGGACAATCGATTCTACTCACATCCTGGCGTAGATATTAAGGGACTTTTGAGAGCCGCTTCACAGTTATTGCAGTCCGGCAGCATTCAAACCGGTGGCAGCACCATCACGATGCAGGTAGCTCGTAATTTTTTCTTAACTCGAACTCAAACCTTTAGCAGAAAATTCAATGAAATCCTGCTGGCATTACAAATAGAAAAAGAGCTAAGCAAAGAAGAAATCCTTGAGTTGTACGTCAATAAAATTTACCTGGGCAATCGCGCTTACGGTATTGAGGCCGCCTCCCAAGTATATTACGGCAAAACCATCACGGAGCTTAACCTCGCTCAGCTGGCCATGATTGCCGGCCTGCCTAAGGCACCATCGGCTTATAACCCTATTGCCAACCCCAAACGAGCGATCGTTCGACGCAACTGGATTATTGGCAGGATGCTCGATCTCGATTACATCGACCAAGAAAGACATGACGAAGCCATAAACTCCCCCGTAACCGCCAGTGTCTACGCCAAATCCCTGGGTTTAGCTGCACCCTATATTGCAGAAATGGCGCGAATAGAAGCCTTAGAGCAATTAGGCGCCATTGCTTATACTGACGGGTTTAAAGTCTACACCACTGTCAGCTCTGCTCTTCAAGCCAGAGCTCAGCAAGCCATCACCAAAGGCTTGCTAACCTACGATCTTCGCCACGGCTACCGTGGTCCGGAGCAAAAGCTGCCTCCGCTCAGTACCACCAGTGACAAAACTGCCCAGAGCAATGAATTAAATGCTCAGAGCGACGGCCTAAATGCCCAGAGCGACGACCTAGGAGCGTCTGAGACAGATTACGAAGAATGGAGAGGAGCCCTGCAGAAAATACCGCCAGCATCCAACCTTATCCCCGCAGCCGTAATTGGTGTTGAACAGCAAAACCTCAAAGTACTGCTTTCCAGTGGCGAACAAATCATTATCACTTGGGATAATGGCCTCAGCAAAGCCAGGCCATACATCAATGAAAACCGACAGGGGGGCCAACCAAAAACGGCTTCAGACATAGTAAGCATCGGCGATGTCATCCGCATAAGAGAGATTGGCGACCAGTGGCACCTATCCCAAATCCCCAAGGCTCAGGCCGCCATGGTCGCCATCAACCCTAATAATGGCGCTATTAATGCGCTGGTTGGAGGGTTTGATTTCCGCCAAAGTAATTTCAACCGAGCCACCCAGGCAGCCCGCCAGCCAGGCTCCAACTTCAAACCCTTTATCTACACCGCCGCGCTTGAAAATGGCTTAACCCCCGCCACCATCATCAACGATGCCCCCATTGTATTTAACGATGCAAGGCTTGAAGGGACATGGCGGCCTGAAAACGCCAGTGGAAAATTTTATGGCCCGACACGACTAAGAAAAGCGCTGTACCTTTCACGCAACCTGGTTTCTATTCGGGTATTGCAGAGCATCGGCATTAGTAATGCCTTGCGCAACATGGATCGTTATAACTTCAACCGGAGGAAAATGCCAAAGGATCTGTCTCTCGCCTTAGGCAGTTACGAGCTCACCCCACTGCAAGTAGCCACTGGTTACACAGTGTTCGCCAACGGCGGCTACAAGGTAGAGCCTTACTTAGTCGATCGCATTGAAAATGCCGAAGGGGACATTATTTTTCAAGCGCGGCCCGCTACGGTTTGCGCCGAGTGCGCAAAACTAACCAACGATTCAACAGCGCAGCCAGCAACTGATCCCGACAATCAGAAAGCAGTCACAGCTACCGAAGCTGACAACCCTGACACCGCCACCGAAGTAACAGAAACAGCACTGACAGAAACATCTGATTCCGAAGCTGGCAATGAGAATAAAATCGCAGAGGGCGAGGAGCTAACAAATAATGAAGCCCCACTTCTGATAGAGGAGCCCGAACCGCTGCCGGCGGCCCCACGAGTCATGAGTAAACAGGTCGCCTATCTTATTGACGACATGCTTCACGATGTCATCAAACGGGGCACCGCCCGCAAAGCACTGGCGCTCGGTCGTTCTGACTTGGCAGGAAAAACAGGCACGACTAATGGACCCAGAGATGCTTGGTTCTCAGGCTACAACCACAGTATCGTCGCCACTGCATGGGTAGGTTTCGATAAAAACACACTCCTGGGGCGCCGTGAGTATGGTGGCACTGCGGCTTTGCCTATCTGGATGGACTTTATGAAGTTGGCACTGGATGGTGTTCCCGAAAAGCCTCGGAAATTTCCTGAGGGGCTCGTGTCAGTGCGCATTAATCCCGAAACAGGTTTACGCACAGAGTCAGCAAATCCAGACGCTATCTTTGAGATTTTCCGCACTGAATATATTCCTGAATTTGAATCCGCATCGGGCACAAACCAAGCCGGGGGATCCGCAGAAGAATTGTTTCCTGATGATTTGTTTTAAGAATCCAATAACGAAAATTCAACCACAAAAATGTATGGTTTCCCTCGTGATTACACGTATAGATTACGATGAAGAGGTTAGTCTGCGCTAATGTATTCGGGGTCTTGTTGGGAGGCTTTCGTCATCAGCCTCAGCCCTTGCAAACTCGGATATAACTTGTTGCCGTTAACAGCTTGTTGGCTAACACCACAACGGCCACATTGAACGGCTTGCTGACTCGCAGCTATTCAGCCACCACAGGCCTCAAACGCCACCGTACACTGTGGTGAATTAGCGATGAGCTCGATCAATTTCTGTCGGGTGAGATTTTACGAAGAATGGGTTAGCCTGAAACGTCACGACCAACCACATGAAAAGAAGACTTGTCTAAATCAATTTCAAGCACTTTGATATACACGATGGCTCTCCCGTTTTTGGGTGCCCATTCTCCAGTTTAGTCGCTGGAAAGCGAGGGGAGCCACTTCATTAAGCAGTTTGCGGGTTATTTATCCGCTCACACATCTTTTTCAGCACAATGTGTCGGGTAACAACACCCAAAACATGACACTCATCGGAAATCACAGGATAGCTCTTAGGCTTCTCTTTCGACATTCTTTCAGCGACATCCAAAATAGTGTCATTCGGCTTAGCTGTCATTACTTCAGTGCTCATAATATCCTCAACTGACCTTTGACGATCTGAGAAATACATATCCTGACTAACCACAGCAAGACAATCCTGTTCTGACACCCAACCAATCAAACAGCCACCATCATTGACCACTGGAGCACCAATGGATTTGTACTTAATCAACAGGGTTGCGGCATCTACTACATCCATCTCTGGAGACAGTGAAATAAACTGACGAAGCATGCAGTCTGAAATTTTGATTGGATCCATAGTAAAACTCACCCTACATTAAACGACTCATTAAGAACCACTTAAGCAACGAACTCATAAGTGACAACACATCAAACAGTACTCCCTTTTACCGCACTATCCTTCTAACGGCAACCATTGAATAAAGTGCGAGAATCCCATATCTTAAGATTAGTCTATTCTCTTGAATTACCAACAAACTATTGTCTATGCTTAAAGACTACAAAGCCAATTTCACCATTATTGAAATTTTGGTTTAACCTTAATAGAGTTAAGCATAAAACAGGGGATCCTATGCTCGAATACACACTTCTGGCTAATCGCGGCGTACTGGACGCACGGTTATCCGCACCCATGGCGGCAAGAGATGTCGCACAACTGAATGAAGCGGTTAATCGCCACCTCTCTGAGCACAAACCACTCAATGCCCTGTGCATTCACATCTGTGAAAAATCTGACTGGGAAGACGTTGCGGACCTGGCCTCACACCTGAACTTCACTAATGACTTACACCGGAACCTGAATAAACTTGCCGTAGTATCAAGCAGCGATATAGGTGAAGCCCCCGCCCGTATTACGGCACAATTTCCCTCCACAGAAATCGCTTACTTTGAGCAAACAGAACCCGCTTTAAATTGGGCATCTCAGTAAAGGACGACTCTAAAGCGCGTTTACGTCTGGCGCTTTTTGCTCGGGCTGATTAAGCTTACAGCTCCGAACCATCCCTCGTACATTCTGAGATTCCACCATGATTATCGATTTACCCAATCGCTCACCACGCATTGCCGACGACTGTTTTGTTGCCCCTAACGCCACCGTTATTGGCGACACCACCATGGAGTCTGGCGCTAGCGTATGGTTTGGCACGGTAGTACGAGCGGATGTAGAACGGGTGCACATTGGCGCCAACACCAACGTGCAAGATAATGCCGTCATTCATGCAGATCCAGGCTCCCCCGTAATACTGGGCAAAGGCATTACTATTGGGCACAAGGCAATGGTGCATGGCTGCACAGTAGGTGACCACTCACTTATTGGCATCAACGCTGTGGTGTTAAACGGTGCAAAAATAGGAAAGCACTGCCTGATCGGAGCAAATAGCCTGGTGCCAGAGGGTATGGAAATACCCGACTACTCCTTAGTCGTTGGCTCACCAGCGAAGATTAAACGCCAACTCAGCGAGAAAGAGGTCACCGCACTGGTAGAGGGCAGCGGACATTATTGTGAGAACGCGGCAGATTACCGCAGCAATATGGTTGTGAGACGTCTATAACTGTGGGAGTTTGCCTTGCAAGCGAAAGCTTCGCCAACAAGAAAATTTCTGAACAACAAGAAGAAAAGGCACCCTAAGATGCCCCTACAAAAGAGCTCCAGTCTATTTTTTTGCTAATAGCGCGAAATACATCGCCTTAACAACCGAATTCACATTGCCATCGGCGTCTTTAATTTCAATTTCACGCGGCAACTTCATCTTTCCGTTTTCACGGGTTGTGCGCTCAATCTCATCCCACTCTTCATCGGAAACATTAACTTCGACGGTTAATGAGCCTGTGGAAGGTGCCATATAACGAATGGTCATCTCACCCACCACAGGATAAATATCATCCAGATCAAAACGATTAAAGAACATCAAACCAAACGGAAATTCTGCCAAGGTAAGAATAGAGCCAGCGTAGGTTGCCCCTACATGGTTGGCATTACCCTCAAGTGGCATTTCTACCTTCAAACAATTTCGCGTGTTTTTAAGAACCTTAAGGCCCATGTGTTTAAGGGGCTGGATTTTATCCATATGATCGGCGGGTGTTGTCATTATGCTATCCATTTAACAGTTAATTCAGGTGCGCATTAACGCACAAATCGCACGGCTATAACACAAGAAAACCTCTGACTTATTTAGTAGCGAGATGCAGGGCAAGGCGTCCCGCAGCGAGAGCCCGAGTCATGCCAGCTAGATAGGTGAGGGCGAGCCAGGAAACAACGCCGTGCTGCGCTCAACAATATAATCAATCAGTGGCTTTTAGCGACCGAGCAATTTATTTAAACGACCCATATGCGTAACACACACCGGCTGCTCATCCATAAAGGCGTAATAAGCCGCTAGCTTAGGCCAACGGGACGCATCAACCTCCTTATCAGCAAGATAAACACTCACTAGATGTGAATAAATCGACAAATCAGCCATGGTGATCGAGGAAAAGATAAAGTCAGAACCGGTCACCTGCTCTTCCAAGTAATCAAATACTTCGGGAGCGTTGGCATTCCAGTTTTTTTCGGCCAGCTCGGCATCGGCCTCCTTGCCTAGGAAGCTCGGTTTAATCACTAACTCCATTAGCAGCGGCAGACCAAATACTTGAATCATTTTGCTGTCCGCGTATTCTTCCAACCAACGGCAGCGGGCGCGATCCTCAATATTACCGGGAAACAATGGCGTATCCGGATAGCGATTATCAAGGTACTCGCAGATCACCGATGAGTCCGGAAGTGACACACGATCATCCTTAAAAGCGGGAATTTTTTTAAGTGGGTGAATCTTTTCGTAATCCACTGGCAATGCAAATGGGTTGGCCGCCTCAAGCGTGTAATCAACGCCTTTAAGTTCCAGCGCCAAAATCACTTTTCGCACAAAGGGTGAAATGGGTACACCGTATAAAACACTGCTCATGACTCTCTCCACTCTTAATTATTGATGCTGAACAAATCAGTATAGTTACAACTTACAAGCCCCGCTGCCACTCTTTACGCAGGCCCGCAACATCCGGGTGAGTCATCGCCAACTCCACCTGCCGCAGCAATTGATCTTTATCCCGACCCAGCACGCCCTTAAGAATCAGGTAATTAGAGGCATGATCACTGCGGAAAATTGTTTTTTTCAACTCCAGAGTCTGCAGTAAGCTACGCATCTCAGCAAACAGCTCTTGCTGACTGAGCAGCCGGAAGTCTCCGTTAAAATTCTTTTGGAAGCGCTGATCGCCCGTCGGGAATGAAACAACAAGGGTCGACAAGTATTCAGGCTGTGCTTCATTCATTAGCCGCGCCGAATTAAGCGCGTGCTGTAATGACAATTCTGGCCCGCCCAGGCCATTCAATATCATCACTGAACTTTTCATGCCCGCCTGTTTAATTTTTTTCAGTGCCACCAGGGATGACTCAAAGGTCTCCCCTTTTTCTATCAAGCGCAGCACTTCATCGTCGCCACTCTCACACCCCACATACATCAAGCTTAACCCAAGCTCTTTTAGCTCGGCCAAATCATCTATGCTTTTGTTTTTAAGATTACGGGGCAGACAATAACTCGATACACGTTGTACTTCGGGATAATAAACCCGAATCAACTCTAAAATTTCTTTGAGCCTTCGCACCGATAAGGTCATGGAATCGCCATCGGCAAGAAACACACGCTTTACCGGATAACCGGCTTTAGATAAGGCGTGTAACTGTGCATCGATGGTTTCTATAGGTTGAGGCTTGAAACGTTTTTGTTCGTCGGTGTACATTTCGCAAAAGGTGCACCTGTTCCACGAACAACCATTGGTGACTTGAAGAATAAGAGAGCGAGCTTCTGAAGGAGGCCGAAAAACAGGGTCAATATAATCTAGCGGGTACATGCTGATCTCCAAACCACTCTATTGATTGCAGCCTTATTCGGCACCAGTAATTTATTGATCACAGTAGCCTGTAATGAAACACAGCGCCTCTTCAATATCATCCGTGACCAACACCGCGTCAAAGTCCTCAGGGAGAATGGTGTCTTCTGCCAGCATCGCCTGATTGATAAATACCTGGAGGTGCTGCCAATAATCCACCCCCATGACAACCAAGGGAAAGCGTTTGATTTTCGCGGTTTGTATCAATGTCAGGGTTTCAAAAACCTCATCCATGGTGCCAAAACCACCGGGCATAATGACAAAAGCTTTTGAATATTTAACCAGCATCACTTTACGCACAAAGAAGTGGTTAAATTCTGTCCACAGGTCGACATATGGATTCGGCTCCTGCTCCATTGGCAGCTCGATATTACAACCAACCGATAGCACACCTGCTTCACGCGCACCTCGATTGGCCGCTTCCATAATGCCAGGCCCTCCGCCGGTCATTATGGCAAAGCCCAATTCACCCAGCCGCCTGGAGATTTCCTGTGCCTGCTTATAATAGGTGTGCTCTTCTGAAAACCGAGCCGAACCAAAAACGGTGACGCAGGAGCCAATTTTTCTTAAGCGGCTAAAACCGTAATAGAATTCCTGGGCAAGGCACAAACAATCCCAAATATTCTTCCAGACGCTCTTGGCACCTTCCAGCAAGCTCTCGTCACGCGACGGACGCAAGCGACGTCCGTACTCAAGGGATTGCTTATGCCTGGCATCCACTTTAGGGGCAGGCATTATTTAATCTCGCTGTCGAATTCTTCAGCCAAATCCAGAGGCTCCATTTCCACTCCCTCTAGCGCTTCAGTCCAATTAATACCCACCAGCAATAAATCCGAATGCATACCATCCACCCATTCGTCCAAAAACTCATCAAGCGCGACGGGTACCGGCTTGTATATTGACCAGTCATCCACGCAGACAGCCTGGGCAAATTCAGGCTGTGACCAGAATGGCATAACATCGATATCATCGTTCTTATCAGAGGGACACAGTGCCCAGCCGTCCGGGCCCTCAAGCCCCCAAATGCAGCCCGTCTTTATAGACTCGACGATAAATCGGTCAACATTTTCTTCACTGTTATTACTTAAAGGCTCCATTGGAGTTCCTTAATTATGACCACTGGCTAAGCATGCTTCACACAGGCCATCGTTAAACGTGAAATACAGCTCAGACGACCACGCTCATCCTCTAACTTTATTTCCCAAACTTGAGATGTTCTACCTTTATAGACCAATCGAGCGGTGCCCGTCACTAATCCTGTACGCACACCGCGCAGATGATTGGCATTTACTTCCTGACCCACACAATAGTACTTACTGCCATCAACCACCAGATTAGCAGCCAAACTGCCGAGACTTTCCGCCAAGACAACGTTAGCACCACCGTGGACCAAGCCCATAGGCTGAAATGTACGGGCATCAGCAGGCATAGTGCCGCGAATATAGTCGTCACCAATCTCTGTAAATTCAATACCTAATGATTCACAGACCGTATTCTTTGACGATTCATTCAGACGTTCAATACTGGGTTTAACAAACCAAATAGATTCACTCATACTGAGGCCTTTAAACGGAAGATGATTTTGCTTTCAGACACCAGAAGCAGGCTCTCCGAAGAGAGACGAAAGTGCACGGAATGAGGGAGCCTATACATCATAAATGACCGATTGCCGAAAGTAGGCACTTTTAAGCGACACAGCATGATAGTGATATGGCTTTCGAGCAAAGGTCTCATGACATTTAACCGAAGCGCTTATCCGCCACAAACGCATTAGTCTGGCGCTCCTGCCCAAAGGTTGAGGTGGGACCATGGCCGGGAATAAATTGAACATCGTCCCCCAACGGCCAAAGCTGATTTCGTATGGAGCTGACCAGCGTGTCGTAGTCCCCACGCGGGAAATCAGTTCGACCAATTGACCCCTGAAAAAGCACATCACCAACGATTGCGACCTTACTCGGCTCATGAAAAAGAATAACGTGGCCAGGCGTATGTCCCGGACAATGGCGAACCTGCAATGTTTCATTGCCCACGCTCACAGTATCACCCTGTTCCAGCCAGCGATCCGGCGTGAAACTGCTGGTGGCGGGGAAGCCCATTTGCTGCGCCTGCTGCTCTAACGTATCCAGCCAAAAAGCGTCTTCTTTATGGGGCCCCTCAATAGGCAAGCCATGCTTGGCTGCCATTTCAGCAACACCGCCAGCATGATCCAGATGCCCGTGGGTCACAAGAATCTTTTCCAGCTCCACGCCCGCATCGGCCACTGCTTTTTCAATAAGGTCAAGGTCGCCACCCGGGTCGACCACTGCGGCTTTATTCGTTTCCTCGCACCACATCAACGTGCAATTCTGCTGGTAGGGAGTAACTGGAATAATCTGAAATTTCATTTAAAAACCTTTATTAAAACAATAGTTCAAGTGGTTATCTTTTCACGAAAACCCTGGGGAATTGAAACTACTTTTTTAAGTTTATAATCAAAAAACAAAACACTTGTTTTTACTTTAGCCAACTCACATTGCTTGGTGATATTCACCATACGATAAACCAACTCAATCGCTTTATCGCCAAATGACGGTATCGCAATATCGATTTGAAGTTCATCATTAAGGTCTGCTTCGGCAGTATAAACACAGGCCGAATCAACCATAATCGTACCCACACCCTCTATGTCCAACATATCAGAATAACCTAGGGATACGCAGCAAGACTTCATGGCCTCAATAGCAATAGACAACACACGATCCGCCGCCAAGTGGTCGCCACGATTCACATCCTGCGACTGTACTGTATAGATCATACGATGAAGATAAGATTCAGGTAATTCGATAACTACTTTAGTCATATTTTTACGGTTTCCAGACAACCTTAGAGCAACAAGTTACAACTTAATTAGTGTTGAGCGCTGCGCCGCAGAAAGGACAGAAGTTAATTTTCATGGATGAAAGATTCAATAGCTCTCCCTCTTCCTCCGCCTCACCTGAAAGCACATCTTCGCCAGTGGCCAGCCAGAGACTGAACACTTCCCAATGGTTTTTAGCGTCGCCATCGATCTCAAGCACACGATGAATTCTTAAATGTTCGGGAATCTCATTCTCAGCACAGATGTGCGGCTCGCCTAAGGCTGACCCGCTCTCCAGCTCCAGTTCTGATTGACTCAAGGACATAACAACTTCCGGCTCCTACGCTTTATTTTGCTCGACTCGGTAGGCCGCGACACAGGCCTGACACACACACGCCAAATTCCGGTGGGACTCCGGCAGCTTTTCTAACAGCGCCGGTGGTACTTTCTCCTGCATACACCAACAGTTTTGGCCGCTTCCACTGTTTTCAGTGACGACTTGCGCACAGACATTAACTTCACCGCATAGAGGGCATCGACTGGGATCAACCTTTTGAATCATGATTTCCTCGGCATGCCACGAGCCAACAAGGGATTTTGTAACATTGAATCAATAGCCTCACGCTTTTGCTCAACATTTAATTGGATTTCATCAACCTCAAGTGGGTGCAGAGACGAGGTATCAAGATCGACTGAAGGCTCTTCTATTGGTTTTGATGCTGCGGAGGAGTTAGTAGCGTCCAGCGGTTGAGACTGGACTGGTGTCGGCAACAACTGCAATTGGTCTTGCAGCAACTCCTGTGTGCACTCAAGATCCTGATATTCGTCAGTAGCTGCATCGTCTAACGAAGACAGCTTTTTTTGAATGCCCTGCAAGGCACTTTTTAACGCTTCTTCTGTCCTTCCTTCGCCCTGCGCCAACCAATCCTGGCAGCGTTCAAAATAGCTCACATACTCACCTGCTTACTTTAAGGAAAGGTGATTATACGCGAAAACAACAACCAACAAGCCATTAATGCATCAGGAAGAGCAGCGATGGCG
>JAUVQU010000010.1 GCA_030597965.1 Cellvibrionaceae bacterium | reverse complement strand
TGGACTCTATCAAGAGTATTAGCCTCAGTATTTTGGTCAACATCTTCTGCGAAAAAAGAAGAGCTGATAAGCAATCCAACTAAAACGGAATAAATTCTAAAGGGTGACATGATGCTTTAACTTCCCTGAGTAAAAAAAATCTTATCTTTTATTATGAATAGCAGGCTACATCTCTACGACGAAAAAAACAAATTCTCTTAGATCTCATCCAACAGGCGTAAAAAAACCGAGCAAAAAACTCGGTTTTAAAGAGGATTCGCTTGCGGGGCAAGCTTCTACAACTGCGTCTTATTCAGGATAGTAACGAGAAATGGTATCCACAACACAACCTGGGCGATCTTGACCTTCAATTTCTACGGTAACGCGAATAGTGGCTTGTACACCACCCTTCACTTCTTCAACCAACACCAATTCACCTACACCGCGAACCTTTGAGCCCACTTTTACCGTATTCGGGAAACGGATTTTCCCGCAACCGTAGTTCACGCCCATAGAGATGCCTTGAACGTCGACAATTTCTGGTAAGAACATATTCACCAAGGAAAGCGTCAAGTAGCCATGAGCAATACAGACACCAAACGGTCCATCTTTTGCTTTTACCGGATCTACGTGAATCCACTGGTGGTCACCTGTCGCATCGGCAAATAGATTAATGCGATCTTGATCAATCGTTAACCACTCACTTTCACCCAAGCGCTGGCCTACAGAGGCTGCAAGATCTAAAGGAGATTTAAAAATTGTAGTCATTTACTTAATCCTTTTTTATCCGCGCTGGCTGGAAGTAGAAAGAATCTCACCAGTCATATAACTAGAGTAATCAGACGCCAGGAACATCATGACGTTTGCCACTTCCCAGGCTTCAGCTGCACGGCCGTAAGCTTCTTTAGATTCTAGGTCTGCCAGCAGCTCAGCGGGAGCAGATTTACGCAACATAGGGTGCAGAACGATAGAAGGTGCAACTGCGTTAATACGTACATTGAAATCTGCTGCCTCTACAGCTGCACAACGTGTCAGTGCCATTACACCGGCTTTTGCCGCCGCATAGTGCGCCTGTTCTTTCTGTGCACGCCAACCCAGTACTGAAGAGTTGTTAACGATCACACCACCTTCACCACGCTCTTTCATTACACGCATCATGTGACGAGTCATACGCATAGTGCCATTAAGTGTTACATTGATGACCTTATCCCACTCGTCATCTTCCATCTCAATCAGTAGCTTGGAAGTACCCAGACCAGCGTTGTTAATCAGAATATCAACACCACTCATGGTTTCTTCTGCGTAAGCAATCAAGGCTTGAACATCGTCTTCAACCACAACGTTACCTACCTTGCCGTAAATCTCTTGCAGACCCGTTTCTTTTTTCAGGTTCTCAACAGCAGAGTTCAGACGACCTTCGTGGATGTCGCTGATGACAATCGCGCGCGCACCCTCTTCTGCCGCTTTAGTGGCCGCAGAGTAACCAATACCAGCGCCAGCAGCTGCAGTGATCAGAACAGATTTACCCTTGATCAGGCCGTGACCTGGAACGTATTCAGGTTTTTTTAAATTGATCATATTGTTTTCCTAATTTGCACTGTTTTGAGTCTAATTTTCTGAATTCCCGCCTGCGCGGGAATGACAAATTTAATTCTTATCTAAAATAATATTCACAGGCGAATATTTTGGTTTGTGGCTAGGCGCTACGGGCCTAGGGCTCAAAGCGCACAGTGAGCAAAATAGACCCTGTGGGATTATTTTGCTGCGACTCTTGGTTCTTTCGGCATCCCTAAACCACGCTCGGCAATAATGTTGCGCTGAATCTCGTTGGTACCACCATAAATGGTGTCCGAACGTACAAACAGGTACATCGATTGCAGGCGGCTCAGTTCGTATGGTCCGCCGTCCAGAATCTCAGATTCCGGCCCCATTACGTCCATTGCCAACTCACCCATAGAGCGGTGCCATGTGGCCCAGAACAATTTGTAGATAAGCGCCTCTTTCTGCAAAGAACCGTCACCACCACCCTGACCCGACAACATACGCATTGAGTTATAACGCATGATTTTAAGCTCGGTGTGCGCTTTAGCAATACGCTGACGAATGGTTGGGTCTTGATAAGCGCCGTTTTCTTTAGCTATATCAATAACCTGATTCAATTCGTTCTGGAACTGCATTTGCTGACCCAGCGTAGATACACCACGCTCAAAGCCCAGCAGACCCATAGCAACTTTCCAGCCTTCACCCGGTGCGCCAACAATGTCGTCGGCTTCACACTCAGCGTCATCGAAGAAGACTTCGTTGAACTCTGATGTGCCGGTAATCTGCTCAATACCACGAACTTCGATGCCTGGCTGGTCCATCTTCATCAAGAAGAAGCCCAAACCCTTGTGGGCAACTGAATCGGGATCGGTACGCGCAATAACGAATACATAGTCAGACTCGTGTGCCAGTGACGTCCAAACTTTCTGGCCGTTAATGATCCACTTACCCTTTTCTTCATCAAAACGCGCTTTGGTTTTTACATTGGCCAAATCAGAACCGGCACCCGGCTCAGAGTAACCCTGACACCACAATTCTTTACCGGCAACAATGCCCGGCAGGTACTTTTGTTTTTGCTCTTCAGTACCAAAGGCGATGATGGTTGGCCCGGCCAAACCTTCACCAATGTGACCCACGTGACCCGGCGCACCACAACGAGCGTATTCTTCGTTGAAGATTACCTGCTGTTCAATTGAGCAACCGCGACCGCCGTATTCTTTAGGCCAGCCAACACAAGTCCAGCCACCTTCAGCCAGCTTCTGTTCCCATGCTTTACGCTCTTCCGGGAACATGTGTTCGTCACCCGGACCGCCACGGAATTTTAATTGCGTGAACTCGCCAACCAGATTGTCATTCAACCAAGCGGCAACTTCTTTACGGAACAGTTCGTCTTCTGCGCTAAAACTTAATTTCATCGTCAGTCTCCCAGATCTTATTCGCCATCCAGCAGCAGAACTGCCAGACGTTCGCGGTGATAGGCGCCATTGCCCAGGAAGTGTTCAGAAGACTTAGCACGTTTGAAATACAAATGCGGATCGTATTCCCAAGTAAAGCCCACACCACCGTGCATCTGAATAGAGTTGCCAGCATTTTTGAAATAAGTATCACTACAGTAAGACTTGGCGATACTGGCGGCTTCTGGCAATTCAGATTCCATCTCACCACCTTCAAGTGCTTCCTGTGCCACACACGCGGCGTAGTAAACACCTGAGCGAGCCACTTCAACACTGGTCATCATATCCGCTGCTTTGTGCTTAATCGCCTGAAAACCGGCAATGGGGCGACCAAACTGAACACGCTCCTTAGTGTATTCAACGGTCAAATCCAACAACTGCTGCGAACCACCCATTTGCTCAGCGGCAGAAGCTACCGTAGCAAGGTCAATAATCTTAGCCAGTTGCGGCCATGCCTGCCCCTCTTCACCCATAAGAGCAGAAGCGGGTACCGAAGCATTCGTTAGAACGACCTCACCCTGTTTACGGGTTTGATCCATAGTCGGCAACCATGTTGCTTCTACCCCAGCCGTATCGGCGGGCAGAACAAACAAGCTAACACCTTCTTCACCGCTGGTGCCTTCGGCACGGGCAGCAAGAACCAGAATCTGTGATGTTGCACCATCCATTACATAGCGGATAGTGCCGTTAAGAACAAAGTTATCGCCGTCGCGCTTTGCTGTAGCCTCGATGGTTTCAGCACCCCACTGACCGCTGCGTTGTCCAGCCGAAGGACCGGTGTAACCCAAAGTCGCTGTTGCACCCTCACAAATCTGCGAAAGGTATTCAGCTTTCTGCTCTTCAGTACCCGCAACAATCAAGGCATTAGAGCCCAAACAAACGGTAGAAAAGAAAGGCGAACACAACAGGAAGCGCCCCATCTGCTCAAGCATGGCCACTAATTCAACGTAGCCTAAACCCATACCACCAAAATCTTCAGGGATATGAATCGCCTGCCAGTACATGTCGGTACAGATACGCGTCCATAAGTCAGTGTCATAACCAGTATCGGTGACCATAACCGCACGAATTGCTTCGCTGGTGGACACCTCGGTTAAAAATGATTCCGCGGTATCGCGGATCATTTGTTGTTCTTCAGTAAAAGTGAAATCCATAAAAGCCTCTTGAACGTCTTTTATATCACCGACCAAACTAGCCGGAAAATTGTAGCTCGGACTTTAGTCCGACATATCGGGCTGAAGCCCGACCTACACAGCACAACTCAATTAATTATTAAGCCCGCCAGTAAATAAACCAATGGTCACGTAGCATCACAACAGTTTCTACGAAGGACGCTAATGAGCGGTCGACTAAAAAGTACCCCACACAGCTTGCGCTGGTACTTCTTTCTCAAGCAGCTCTTTCATTGCATCACCCACTTCTGCAGGTTCCCAGCGTGCACCCTTATCGACACCCTTAGTACTACGCCAGCCGTCACAAATAGAGATCTTGCCACCTTCAGACTCGAAGACACGACCAGTAACATCTGCAGACTCTGCAGAGGCCAACCAGGCGATCAAAGACGATACGTTTTCTGGTGCCCAGTAGTCAAAGCTGCCATCGTCTGGCGCTTTCATGCGCTCAGCCATTGCATCAACGGCTGTGGTCATGCCCGTACGGGCAGCCGGTGCAATCGAGTTAGCCGTAACGCCGTAACGACCCAGTTCAGCCGCCTGATTCAGTGTTAAGGCAGCAATACCGGCTTTAGCGGCCGCGTAGTTAGACTGACCAACAGAACCCTGTAAACCAGCACCTGATGTGGTGTTGATGATACGACCACTGACAGCCTCGCCCGCTTTCGACTGATCACGCCAGTAGTGCACAGCGTGAGAAGAAATACAGAAGTGACCCTTCAAGTGAACTGCCATGATGGCGTCCCACTCGGCTTCGGTCATAGAAGCAAACATACGGTCACGGTTGATACCAGCGTTATTCACTACCGCGTTCAAACCACCAAAGGCTTCAATCGCCTGCTTAACAGCGTTGGCGCTGTCGTCGTAATTGGTAATGTCAGAAGTGTTAACAATCGCTTTACCGCCAGCGGCTAGGATTGCATCCACTACTACCTGTGCAGCGGCTTCGTTGATGTCGTTAACCACGACACCAGCACCCTCTGCCGCCAAAACTTTAGCGTGTGCAGCACCCAAGCCACCACCAGCACCGGTAACAATCACAGAACGGTTATCCAAAATACCCATAGTTCACTCCTCAATTACTCTAAAGGGGTCAGAGCACATTTTTGTGAAACAAAAATCGTGGTCTGACCCCGTAAATTCTTTTTAATCCCGACCATCTAAAGGGTTGAGAGATTGGTTCGCTGACAAGACACGGTGTATTTTTAATGAGGGAGCATACAAACCGTATGTGACCGATTTAAAAACACGCCGCAACACCGCTCAGCGGATCAAGACATCAGCCATCTAACCTTTCAATGATGGTTACGTTGGCCTGGCCCCCACCCTCACACATAGTCTGCAGACCAAAACGACCACCAGTACGCTCAAGGTTATGCAGTAATGTGGTCATCAACTTAGTGCCAGTAGCACCCAGTGGGTGGCCCAACGCGATTGCGCCGCCGCTGATGTTGGTTTTCTCATGCGGGTAACCCGTTTCTTTCAGCCAGGCCATAGCAACAGAAGCGAAGGCTTCGTTTATTTCAACCAGATCAATATCGTCCAGCGTCATACCGGCTTTTTCCAGTGCGTATTGTGTCGCTGGGATTGGCGCAGTCAGCATCCAGATAGGATCAGTGGCACGAACACTCATGTGATGGATACGAGCACGCGGCTTGAGATTGTATTTTTTCAGGGCTTTCTCGGACACGATTAACATGGCAGAAGAAGCATCACAGGTCTGCGAGGCAACACCCGCGGTTACGCGATCACAACCGAAGATACCTTCAAGCTCAGCCATCTTTTCCAGCGTTGAGCGACGTGGGGTTTCATCCATGGTGACGCCATTCATTGGCACGATTTCACGATCAAAGTGACCCGCTTCAATAGCAGCAAATGCACGATTATGAGACTCAAGAGAGAACTTCTCCAGTTCTTCACGCCCAAGTTCCCACTTCTCAGCGATCATCTGTGCAGAGTTGAACTGTGTTGGCGGCTTGTTACCGTAACGTTCAACCCAACCGGTTGAACCGGTGAAGGGATCAGAAAAACCCATAGGTTCGGCCGCGATCATGGCGGAGGATATTGGAATCTGCGTCATTGTTTGCACGCCACCGGCAAGAATCACGTCCATAGTGCCTGACATGATCGCCTGAGCGGCAAAGTGAACGGCCTGCTGCGAAGAGCCACACTGACGGTCAATCGTAGTACCAGGCACTTCATCCGACATACCCGCACACAACCATGAGGTGCGTGCGATATCGCCCGCTAGTGGCCCAATGGTGTCTACACAACCAAAGATAACGTCATCGTATTCGTTATCAGGAATACCATTGCGCTCAACAATTGCTTTAATTACATGAGCACCTAAATCCGCAGCGTGAACATCCGCCAATCCACCTTTACGGCGACCGGTAGGACTGCGTACAGCATCTACGATATAAGCTTCAGCCATCTTAATTATCCTCAAAAATTATCTTATTATCGCCAGAAAACTCTCAGCAATAATCTTTTATTTATTCATTTTTTAACGTGCAATTTGAACACACTAAAAACACGAAAGCCGGAGCAAGCTCCGGCTTCGAGTTGGCTTATATAGCCACTGCACCAAAAGTATTATCGGCACCAATTTGAGCGTTGGGATTCATCAACCACTGATGAGTACGGTTCTTATGGAAACCAGCGTGGCCCCAGAACTTATCCAGCGCCCAAGAACGCTTCATCCAAATGTGCAGATCACATTCCCAGGTATAACCCATCGCGCCGTGTAGCTGAATACTGTTTTTAGCAGCAAATAGAGCCGCTTCACCCGCAACCACTTTAGCGTGAGAAATAGCAAAGTCAGCACTTTCCGGCTTCATGCTCAGTACATAGGCCGCACGGTAAAGAGGCGCTTTAGCAAACTCAGTTTTAACCGCACAATTAGCCATGTGATGTTTCAACGCCTGGTTAACACCGATAGGCTTGCCAAACTGTTGACGCTCTTCAGAGTACTGAACTGAACGAGCAACCATGGCTTCAGCCAAACCGATCATCTGTGCAGCAGATGCCAGTGCGCCACGATTCAGTGTCGCAGCTAACAGAGCAACGCCTTCGGCACCTGAAGCTATACATGTTGCTTCAGATGGCGTCCAATCTACCGTCGATAACCGACGTGATGGATCAACAGACTCTTGCGCTTCCAGCTTAACGTCGGCCTGAGCGACCAAGTGAATTTGGTCTGCGTGTGGCAGAATCAAATAGTCAGCAATATGTGCATCAGCCACTACGTGGTTAACTGTGTGCGCAATAGCCACTTTAGCTTCACCACCGGCAATCTGGCCTAATAGGTCAGCGCACTTTTCATTATTAGGCGCCAGAGCAGCCAATAATGGTGTCGCCACCATTGCCATTTCAACGATAGGCTCATGCAGTGCAACACGACCACACTCGATAGCCATCAGTACAACATCCAACTCTGTCATACCCAAGCCACCAAACTCTTCCGGCACCAGCATCGCTGGCAGGCCTAATTCAGTAATCTGAGCCCAAAGTTCATCACTGCGACCTGTCTCGGTTTCCCATGACGCACGAATGCTCTCGGCGGTAATTTCGCCTTGAAGGAAGTCTTTAACGCTGTCTGCAAATAATTGCTGATCTTCAGTAAATGTAAAATCCATAGTTCTATCCCCTTAAAATCAGCCCTTACTTGCGCGGCATGCCCAGCAAACGCTCGGCGATGATGTTGCGTTGAACTTCGTTGGTACCCGCATAAATAGGACCAGACTGAGCGAACATGAAACCTTCTAGCCATGTACCTACATCACCAGCGGCTGGCGCATGTGGTAACAATTCGGCACGAGCACCTAAAATACTCATGGCTGTTTCGTGCATCTTTTGATCCATTTCAGACCAGAAAATCTTATTCAATGAGGCTTCTGCGCCGATCTTGCCACCCTTAATCAAACGCGAAGCGGTTTGGTAGGTGGACAGAGCGTAGGCTTCTGCATCCATATAGGACTTAACCACGGCATCTTCAATCGTCAGATCCATAATCTCGTTTTGGTTTTCACGATAAAGCTCAACCAAACGCTTGGCGGTCTCCTGGAAACGAGCCGGACTGCGCAGCATTAAGCCACGCTCGAAACCAGCGGTCGCCATGGCAATGCTCCAGCCTTCGCCTTCGCCGCCCAAACGGTTTTCAACCGGAACGCGTACGTCATCAAAGAAGATTTCAGCGAATCCTGGAAGACCGTCCAACTGTGGAATCGGGCGAACAGTAACGCCCGGCGCATCCAGAGGAACAAATACAAACGATAGGCCTTTATGCCGCTCTGAACCCTGCTCTGTACGGAAAATACAGAAGACCCAGTCGGCAAATACAGCACGGGTAGACCATACCTTCTGACCGTTAATAACGTACTCATCACCATCACGGAATGCCGTGGAGCGAATCGCCGCCATATCGGAACCAGCACCTGGCTCAGACCAGCCCTGTGCCCACATTTCTTCACCGCTGGCCATAGCAGAAATAAAACGTTCTTTCTGCTCAGGAGTACCGTACTCCATCAATGTTGGACCCAGCAGAAAGATACCATTCTGGTTAACACGCAATGGTGCTTTGGCTTTGTAATACTCTTCTTCGAAGATCAACCACTCGATGAGGTTACAGGCACGGCCACCGTATTCAGTTGGCCAGGTCACCATGCCCCAGTTACCTTCGGCAAGTGTCTTTTCCCACTCGCGATGTTGCTCAAAGCCTTCAGCTATATCGAAAGACTGTAATGGTTCAGCCGGTACGTTGGCAGCCAACCAATCGCGCACTTCTTTGCGGAAGGCGTTTTGTTCTGGTGTGTAATTTAAATCCATCGTTCAACCCTTACTTATCAAACCGTTACTTATCAAAGTTAGCATCGCGCTTTTCAATAAACGCATCGCGCGCTTCCTGAGAATCACCCTCGGTATAGGCCTGTAAAGTAAAGCCCTGCTCCCAGCGGTACTTGTCTTCCAGATTGCCATCTTCAATACCGGTCAGGGCTTCTTTCGCCAACTGAATCATAGGTGAAGATTTTTCGGCAATCTTAGCGGCCATATCCAGAGCGGTTTGACGCAACTCTTCCTTTGGCACTACTTTTTCAATCGCACCTAAACGATAGGCTTCCTGAGCGTCGATGAACTCGCCGGTCAGGTACATGTAACGAACCTTCTGTACCGGGAACATACGCTGCAAGTGAGCACCACCACCCATCGCACCACGATCAACCTCTGGCACACCGAAACGGGTACAGTCAGAGGCCACGATAAAGTCAGCCGCACCACTGATACCAATACCGCCGCCCAATACAAAACCATGCAGCGCAACAATGACTGGCTTAGGATTTAAGTGGATCGCTTTAAAGGTGTCGTAGTTACCTTTGTTTACATCAATAATTTTAGTGCCATCGGCCGCCAATTCTTTGATGTCTACACCGGCACAAAAACCTTTGCCTTCAGCACGAACAATGATGACATTCACATCGTCGTTGACACCCAGCGCATCAAGTTCAGCAGCGATGGAAAACCAACCCTTACTGTCGAATGCGTTTACCGGTGGGTTATCAAATACCACTTCAGCAATACCGTTTTCGATACTGGTCTTATAAACCATGTGTTTCTCTCCTTAAATCCCAGCCTGAAAAAGCACCGAGTGTTTTATAAATGTATAAAAAATTTAGAAACTATTCTGCGCCGGCAAATCTAGCCAGTGTCTCTTCAGCTTGCTGGGCTATACCACCGACAATTTCTTCACAGGTCGGCAAACTATCGATCGCGCCAGCTACCTGACCAGATGGCAAAATACCCTTCTCAGGGTGGCCTTGAACCATCGCCTCCTGAATCATCATTGGTGCATTAGCCGCCATCATGGTCTGCCCCAAAGTAGAACCATTAGCCTTTTTCATTTGCCATGCAGATTTAAGCATGCCAAACAAAGAGCTACCGGTAAGCTTAGTAAAAGCCAGGCCATTTATCAGGGCCATAACCAACATACCCAGACCAGAAGTGTTTTGCAGCTTCTGCAAATAACTGTTATTGATCATTCGCTGTGGCATGCCATCCAGCTTTTTACTGACAATAATCTTTTCGGTAGGCGCTTTAACGTATTCAGCTTTGGTCTGCTCAGGTACCGGGCTCTCCTGACTCATCAAGAAGCGTGTCCCCATGGCAATGCCGACAGCACCAAAACTCAATGCAGCAACAAGGCCGCGACCGTCTTTAAAGCCACCTGCTGCAACCACAGGCACATCAGGCAGTGCATCAACTACCTGAGGCAATAAAATGGAACTGGCAACACCACCCGTGTGACCACCACCTTCACCACCCTGCACTACAATGGCATCGGCACCCATTTCTACCGCTTTAACAGCGTGCTTAAGAGCGCCAACGGTAGGAATACAAACGATATTGGCATCTTTCAGCTTTTGCACAAACGCTTTGGAAGGTGAACGACTGTAACTTACCGCTCGAACACCGTGTTTAACACAGATATCAACAATTTCTTCAGCACCTTCGGTGTACATGTGAAAGTTCACACCGAATGGCTTGTCTGTCTTAGATTTGATTTCAATAATACCGGCTTCTACTTCTGCAGGGGTCATCACCGCACCCGCCAAGAAACCAAAACCACCGGCATTACAGGTACCTGCAACCAATGTAGGGTCTGCAACCCAGCCCATGGCGGTTTGAATAACGGGGTACTTACAGCCAAGCAATTCACAAAGTTTGGTATTTAATGCCGGATTCATAAAACAACCTTTTAAAAACTATCTAAAACCAGAAAGAGAGATGCAGCACATTGTATGACTTAAACAACAGTCCTTAACAACAGCGCCTGACACCTCTCCCTTTGAGCCAAATGTACACTAGGTACAATGTACTACTATTACTTCGTCAAAATAACCGAAGAGCCGTGACCAAATAAACCTTGGTTAGCGGTAATACCGACCTTAGCATTTTCAACCTGACGATCACCTGCCTGACCACGTAACTGCCAAGTCAACTCACATACCTGCGAAAGGGCTTGAGCCGGTACGGCTTCACCAAAACAAGCCAAGCCGCCGGAAGTGTTGATTGGTAAACGACCACCTAACTTGGTGTCACCTGCGCGAAGCATGGCCGCCGCAGCGCCACGCTCACAGAGACGCAAGTCTTCCATCCAGTCTAGCTCTAGCGCGGTCGACAAATCATAAACCTCCGCCAAACTAACATCTTCTGGGCCAACACCAGCTTCTTCGTAAGCTTTCATTGGCAAGGCTGCACGGAAACTCTGTGCTTCAACAACAGCACCAGAATCGGTTGCCATCTCAGGCATTTCGATGACAGATGAAGCGTAGGTAGGTGTCACAGTAGAAATCGCAGACACTTTAACAGCATCAGCTTTACCAATTTTCTTGGCGTAGGCTTCGCTACAAACGATCAACGCAGCGCCGCCGTCTGAGGTCGCACACACGTCCATCAAACGTAATGGATCAGCAACCATAGCCGATGCAGCAACGTCTTCTGCAGTGAACTTCTTCTTGTAACGTGCGTATGGGTTAGTGAAACCGTGTTCGGCATTTTTCACTTTAACCAGCGCAAAGTCATCTTGGGTATCGCCGTAAATTTCCATACGACGACGAGCATAAAGGGCAAAATACGTCGGATTAGTAATACCCAAACGGAAACGAACCCAATCGGGATCATCCGGACGCTCTCCGCCCTGTGGCGCCAAAAAGCCTTTAGGTGTGGTGTCAGCACCAATCACCAGAGCCACTTCCGTCTCGCCAGATAAAATTTTGGCGCGAGCCGCGGCCAGTGCCTGAGAGCCTGAAGCACACGCAGCATAACTGGTGTTTACTTCAGCGCCCTGCCAACCCAATGCTTGCGCAAAGGTAGCACCGGCAACATAGCCCGGGTAGCCACAACGCATGGTCGCTGCACCTGAGACAAAGCCTACGTCTTTCCAATCGATACCGGCATCTTTAATGGCATCACGAGCGGCTTTTACACCATACTCAACAAAATTCTTACCCCATTTACCCCAGGGGTGCATGCCAACGCCTATTACTGCAATCTCATTCGACATTCAAATCACTCCAAATCAATTAAGTGGTGCCTTTGTTAAACGGAAACTGGCTTCCACTTCCAGGTTAGCTTTTCAGATTCGTCGTCTTCAAACAGGGTCTCGAGCACCAGCTCCATTTCCATACCTGCTTTTAAATCCGATACATCCACACCGGTTACCGCCTGACCTAAAACAACCATTTTCTCTTTATCCAGCTCTACCGCTGCAATGGTGTAAGGCACAAAAGGATCGTCAGCGATGAAAGGCGCTGGCGGCTTATAACTGGCATTGGTAAAAGACCACAGCTTGCCGGTACGGCTTAGCGGGACTTCGTTAAATTCTTCGCCATCACAACTTGGGTTTTTGCAGAAGTTCTTCTGCTGGGGGAAATAATAGGTACCGCAACTGGTACATTGCGAGCCCAGTAGATGGGGCTTATCGCTGTCCATAGTGAACCAACCTTCTAGGGCTGGCACCTGTGGTTTAGCTTGTTCAGTCATGTCGTCACCGCTGTCGTTAGACCCTTTATCGAAGGAGGGTCAAATTTTGAATGTGGTTCGAAACAAATCTTTTTATATCTATAAAGCCGGGCGACTAGTAAGCCGCCCAATCTTTAAACCCTTAAGAGCGGTCGCCCTTAGGATTGCCTTTTATCTGATAAGCGCGACCATTCTTAGGATCCATCTCCTGAATAATAGCCATCTGCTCTTCAGTTGGAGCCGGTGTAGTTGAAACATCCGCAGGAATTTCAAGTTCAAAACCGGTGTTTTCAACCACCTGCTCAGCCGTAATGCCAGGATGCAGGCTCACCAAACGCGGAGCATGATTAACGCCACCAAAATCCATTACACACAGATCAGTAACTATAATGCTAATTTTCACATCGTCCAGCTTGTAACCTTTCGGCAGACGGTCCGGGTTATAACCGATGGAACCGACCATGTCGCACTCGCCTTCAACAAACACTTTCTTGCTGTGGCTCGGCACGAAAAAGCTGTTGCCATGACTGATGGAGTTACCCGGTAAACCGCGCACACCCAACATCATCACTTTAGGCTGATCATAAGTACCACCCAGAGCAGAAATATTGGCCTGGCCAAATCTGTCAATCTGAGTTGGACCAATCATGGCGTGACGTTTACCACTCCACACATTATCGAAAATGCGGGAAAAACCCATCCAGGTTTCAGACTTCTGACCTACGTGAGAAGTGCGCCCGGTAACAGGGTTTGGCTCACTCAACAAATAAGCCTCTGAATCCGTCATCATCAGGTCTGTATTAAACGTCTTCATCGCCACGCTGGCCGCAAGACGCGGAAGCATGCCAATACCAGTAGCCAGCACTTCACCTTCATTACGGAAAGCTTCAGCTGCGGCAGTAATCATCAATTCTGCCAGGGTGTAGTCATTTGCAGGAGTACTCATTATCTCTATTCCTTCATTGTTCGTGGCAGATTAATAAACTGGCAAAGGTATCTGACGGATAGCGTCTAAGCCACCCACTGCTTCCTGATAATCAGCTTCAGTCTTACCGTTAATATATTTATCTGCATAACCCTCAAAGCCGCCTTCTTTAGCAAAACCGTTGTACTCTTTGGTATGCGGCACATCAAAACCATAAACAGGCTGACAAGATGTTGGGTGTGCGCCACCTGGAATATGAACAACACCCGTAGTCATTGAACGCTCCCAGAAAACAAATCGAGATTCGTCATCCTGAGCAAAGAAATCGGTCTCTACAATTTCCTCACAAGAAACAAAAGTCTTGTCGGCAGCACGAGCAAACCACTCGTCCATAAACATATCCGGACTCTTGATCTGGCAAACACCACGTTCGTCGGCACGCTCAACATGAATCAAAGAAACGTCCAGCTTGAGTGCCGGCATAGCCACCCACTCTTTATCATCATAAGGGCTGTCGATCACCTTAAGATCCGGGTTTACTTTAATAACGTCGGTTCCCAAACCAATCTGGGTTGGAATATACGGAACACCCCAAGACGCCGCGCGCAAACCTAGCAGCATCATGCCTTCGTCGATTTCGAAGGTCTCAATAGAACCGGTTTGACGGGCTTTACGGAAGAAAGGCTCCAGTGGAATAAAGTCCAAGGAAACAAAAGCAAAGACAACCTTCTTTACTTTACCCGCAGCACACAACATACCGACATCTGCACCGCCGTAAGCTACAACGGTCAAATCTTTCACATCGGAACGCAGCAGTTCGCGAATCAAAGCCATTGGCTTACGACGCGGACCCCAACCACCTATACCGATGGTCATGCCGTCTTCAATTTGCGCAACAGCTTCCTGCGCAGAAAGAACTTTACTCATGGGCTATCTCTCCAACTATTAATTAGTAATTTAAACAGGCCGTACTGACCTGCTTAACTGTTGCCCGGTAAAATCTGGCGAAGTTATGTGAAACTTCTTGATTTTACCGGGCTCGCATTCACCTTTGGCTCATGACAGCACAAAACTGTGCTGTGTTAATCCTGCAATTTATATTGAGGGATTAACAAAACAGCGCCAACCAGAATAGCTGACGCCGTTATTTATTGTCTCAAGGCGCTAAAACCCCACCTTGATCGCTTGTAAATCATTATCCGTAGTGCAGCCACAGGCATCATCGTCCAAGTTGACTATGACAACTTCAGGGTCTTTCTATACCTTTTACACTGTCAAAAAACTAAGAAAATCAGACAGCTCAGTTTAACGAGTAACCCATACAAGGCAACCCTTGTTACACTTAAGGACGCACTTAATAGCAGACTCAATATAAACAGCACTCGCCCATTGAGCCAATAATACTTTAAAGTGTGCAGTCCACCGCGAGTGCACTAACATTAACAGACTGTCTGTATAAGCGTAGATGGATACCCGTACACTACAAGTATCCTTACAACAAACAACTGCAAAGCTATAGCGAAAACGGTAACTATGACCATACCCAGCCAAGCAATCACCACCCCGCAGCTTATTAAAGAAGCAGCTCAAACTTATAATGACCAGACCTTTATCGAAGAAGGCGGCGTCAACATCAGCTTCCGTGAATTCGACCAGCTCACCGACCAGGTAGCTCGCAGTCTGATCGCCAAAGGCATTCAACCCGGTGACCGCATCGGCGTTTGGGCCCCAAATATTCGTGAGTGGATCATCGCAGGCCTAGGTCTGCAGCGCGCAGGCGCTGTCCTGGTAACACTCAACACTCGCTACAAAGGTCCTGAAGCCGCACAGATACTGCGTTCCAGCGGCGCTAAAATGGTATTTTCGATTGGTAGCTTCCTAGGCTGTGACTACCCAGCCCTGCTGGACAACGAAGACACGCCAGACCTAGAGGAAATTGTTGTATTTCGTGAAGGCAATACCAACAGCGACAATAAAATCTCTTGGGATGAATTCTTAACCGCCGGTGAAAATATCAGTAACACCGAAGCGGCCGAACGCGCCAACAACGTATCCGGCGACGACACATCCGACCTTCTGTTTACTTCCGGCACAACCGGCACCCCCAAAGGCGTCATGACCGGCCACCAGCAGAACATTAAAACATTTGCCAGTTGGGGCGACTTGGTGGGTATTGAAGAAGGCGATCGCTACCTGATCATCAGCCCATTTTTTCACAGCTTTGGCTACAAAGCCGGCGTGCTGGTCTCACTGATGTACGGCGCCACAGTCATGCCACACGACATCTTTGACGCGGAAGCCATCCTGATGCGCATTCAGAATGACAAAGTTACCGTCCTGCCTGGCCCCCCTACTGTTTTCCAAACCCTGCTGGCCTCCCCTAAACTGGGTGATTACGACATATCCAGTCTGAAACGCGCCACCACTGGTGCTGCTGCTATTCCCGTCGAAATGATCCACAAGATGAAGGATGTATTGGGCTTTGAACGAGTACTTACCGCTTACGGTCTTACCGAGAGCTGTGGCGTAGTGACCATGTGTCGCGACGGTGATGATGCTGAGACAATTGCCACCACTTCAGGCCGAGCACTACCTGAAGTAGAAGTTCGTACCGTTGACAGCAACAACCAGAAAACTCCTCAAGGCGAAGCCGGTGAAATCGTTGTTCGAGGCTTCAATGTCATGCAAGGCTACTTCAACGATGAAGCAGCCACTGCAGAAACAATTGACTCTGAAGGCTGGTTACACACGGGTGACGTTGGCATCATCGACGAAAATGGCAACCTGCGCATCACTGACCGTATGAAAGACATGTTCATCACTGGCGGCTTCAACTGCTACCCCGCCGAAATTGAAAACATCATCTCAACCCACCCCGCTATTGCCATGAACGCCGTCATAGGTATTCCTGATGAGCGCATGGGTGAAGTCGCCATGGCCTTTGTGGTACTTAAAGAAGGTGAGGAGCTGACTGACCGCGAATTTATCGACTGGTGTCGCGCTAATATGGCGAACTACAAAACACCGCGCAAAGTTCGTTTCGAAACCGCTTTACCGCTCAATGCAACCGGTAAAGTAATGAAACCAGAATTACAAAAAATGGCCGAACAGCAGTAGCCTGTAACAGGTCGACGAAGAGCAAGAACTTAATTAGGAGTACGGAATGAAGATTCACAGCCTTGGCTATATCGGTGTTAATTGTACCGATCCACAACGTTGGGCCGACTACGGTACCAAAGTATTGGGTATGATGGATAACACCAAAAAACTGGCCAATGGCAGCGACAGTGTTTTCTTAAAGATGGATGACCGTCCCTACCGTATCGTGGCCGAAAAAGCCGATCAGGACAACTACGGTTTCAGCGGCTGGGAAGTCGCAACTCCAGGCAATTTTGAAGAAGCCAAAGCCGAACTAACCGCCAAAGGTGTTGCCTTCACTCAAGGCTCTGCCGAATTAATCACAGCTCGCCAGGTACAGGATTTGATTCAACTGGAAGACCCTGATGGCAACAAACACGAAATTTTCTGGGGCGCGATTTCAGATTTCGAGCAATTTGCCTCCCCTGTTGGCATTAAAGAATTCATCACAGGCGACCAGGGCTTTGGGCATACAGTAATGCCCACACCAAGTTTTGATGCGGCCGTTACCTTTTACACCGAAGTGCTTGGTTTCGAGATGGCCGATCTAATGAAAGTTCGCTTCACTCCAGATCCTAACGAACCAGAAAAACGACTGCACTTCATGCATTGCAACAGTCGCCATCACTCGCTGGCAATATTTGAATCACCAATGCCAGCTGGCTGCGTACACGTCATGGTAGAAACAGACCGCATAGATGAAGTTGGTCGCGCCATGGACCGCATGAAAGCTGAAGGCGTAAAGCTGACGGGTACCCTAGGCCGTCACGCCAACGACCACATGGTAAGCTTTTACATGGAGACACCCTCTGGCTTTATGATGGAGTATGGAGCAGAAGGCCGTACTATTGACGACTGGAGCCGATATTCCGCCTTCCAGAGCACTGTTAATAGCTTCTGGGGACACGACTTCAGCGTGGGCATGGAATAAGAGCTCAGAGCTAAACACCCTTCTTCGCCAGCAGGGCTGGCTCCTACACACCAACAAAGCTACGTAGGAGCTCCCTTAAGAGGGCCTACTTTTGGTGCCCAGCCAGCACAACCATATCTCCCCACTCTTAATCTGCTCCCCGTCTAAAACACCCTCTTTAATTATTTCTTCGCCAGCAGGGCTGGCTCCTACACACCATCAAAGCTACGTGGGAGCTCCCTTAAGAGGGCCTACTTTTGGTGCCCTGCAAGCGAATCAACGAAAGCAGACCTAGTTCATTCGGACTATAAATCAGCCCCTGCCGATAATACATTTGCAGTATGTGAAGCCAACGCCGCTTTGCCACTATAAATGCACAAAGACAGACACGACAAAACATGTCCGCCACACAGTAATTCGATACATAAGAGAACATAAGAATGTCATCAATAGATCCTATAGCTTTCCGCAATGCCCTTGGCTCTTTTGCCACGGGTGTTACTGTTATTACGACCATAGATAAAGATGGCAACAAAGTTGGCATGACCGCGAACAGCTTCAATTCAGTATCTTTAGATCCGATGCTGGTACTGTGGAGCATTGCTAAAACCGCCAATGCTTTTGACATTTTTAACGAAGCGGAGCATTTTGCTATACACATTCTGGGCTCTGACCAACAAAACATTTCAAATCAATTCGCCACCAAGGGTATTGATCGGTTTGAAGATATTGCCACCGAAGAAGGTATTGCCGGCATTCCTGTTTTGAGTGACTGTAAAGCCTCATTCCAATGCAGCATTGAAAACCGCTTTGAAGGCGGCGATCACATTATTCTAGTCGGCCGAGTTGCAGACTTCGCCACACAAGAAGAAAAATCACCTCTGATTTTCCATGCAGGTAAATACGCCGAATTGGCCTAACATACCTTTCACTACGGAAAAATATAATGAACACAAGCGATAGAATTAAAAGCGAGGATAAAAACATGACAGAAGTAACCCACGAGATTATGGTACAGCGCGCACGCGATCTGGTACCCATGCTGGCCGAGATGGCTCAACAAACTCAAAACGAACGTAAAGTACCCGATGCCATTGTTGCTAAAATGCACGAAGCCGGCCTTTTCCGCGTACTTCAGCCTAAACGTTGGGGCGGATATGAAATGGACCCTGAGGTATTCTTTGACGTACAAATGACTTTAGCCGAAGGCTGTATGTCTACTGCCTGGATTTACGGGGTTATCACCGTACACAACTGGCAGATCGCCCTGTTCGACCTAAAAGCTCAGGAAGATGTCTGGAAAGACGACACCAGCGTATTGCTCGCCTCTTCGTATATGCCAGTAGGTAAGGTTGTACCGGTTGAAGGCGGCTACAACTTCAGCGGTCGCTGGGCATTTTCTTCTGGTTGTGATCACTGTGACTGGGTTTTCCTGGGCGGCATGGTGCCACCTACTGCGGACAACCCGGCACCAGACTACTGTACTTTCCTAGTGCCTAAAGAAGATTTTGAAATCATTGATACCTGGCATGTATTCGGCCTGCAGGGCACCGGCTCTAACGACATCGTCGTTAAAGATGCGTTTGTGCCATCTCACCGTGTACACCGCTCACTGGATGCCTTCCAGGGCACCAACCCGGGGCCTGACTCGCACAGCATTCCTCTGTATCAGATTCCATTTGGTCAGATTTTCCCTCGCGCAGTTTCCGGCTCCAGCATTGGCGCCCTGCAAGGTGCTATTAATGAGTATAAGAAAGTGTGTGCGGTACGCGTAGGAACCAATGACGGCAAAAAAGCAATAGAAGACCCACGTGCACAATTCGCTCTAGCCAAAGCGCAGGCTACTGTTGACCGTCTGAAAATGAAGCTGTTTTCTAACTTCGACCAACTGATGACAGACGCCCGCAACGGCAACACCACAGACCTTCAAACTCGCATTCAATTCCGCTACGAGTCGGCGGCTGTTCCTGAAGAAGTACTGGCTGATGTGCTTGAGCTTCAAAAAATGATGGGTGGCCGAGCCATTTTCACTAACAGCCCACTGCAAAGACACTGCCTGGACATTCTTGCCGGGCGCAACCACGTGGCGAACAACCCATACAAGTATGGTGAAAACTTTGGTGGTGTACTATTGGGCCGCGAAAGCAACGATTTCTTCCTGTAAGAATGAGTTCCCAACCAAAAAAAGCGGCTTTATGCCGCTTTTTTTATGCCTATATTATTTTAGGCATTTTAAGGCATGATCTTTCACGGTAATGACTGCTAGAATCAGTCTTTTTACTCAACAGAATAAGAGCAAACCATGAACAACAAATCTCCTCGCGTTGTACTTGTCACCGGCTCCAGTCGCGGTGCAGGAAAAGGCATCGCTCTTGCTTTTGGTAGCTTAGGCGACACCGTCTATGTAACCGGTCGCAGTAAACAGGAAGGTGACGCGCGCCTTCCCGGCACCATCTACGCAACCGCTGACGAAGTTACAGCCCGCGGCGGTAAAGGTATCGCTGTCGCCTGTGATCACAGCAACGATGAAGATGCTGCCAAACTGTTTGAACAAATCAAACAGGAACAGGGCCGACTGGACATTCTGGTCAACAACGCCGCACATGTACACGACGACCTGATCAAGCCGGGTGGCTTCTGGACAAAATCAATCGGCCTTGTTGGCATTATCGATGTTGGCCTGCGCAGCGCTTACATCGCCAGCTACCACGCCGCCAATATCATGTCCGTGCAAGGTAGCGGCTTAATTGTTAACACTGGATCCTTTGGCGCACGCTGTTATATGCACGGCCCCGCCTACGGCGCGCAAAAGGTTGGTTTGGATAAAATGGCATTTGATATGGCCCACGACCTGAGACCTGTCGGTGTGGCCAGCGCCTCCATCTGGATGGGTATGCTGAAAACCGAACGCACAGAAGCGGTTATAGCCGCCGAACCTGAAAAATACGCCGGCTTCTCCGAGATGGCCGAGTCCCCCGAGTTCACGGGACTGATCATTAACGCCCTGTACAACGACAAAGACCTCATGGCGCGCTCAGGTAAAACCTTCGTCGGCGCAGAACTCGCCATTGAACTGGGTGTCACCGATATTGACGGCAAGCAACCGCCTTCGCACCGCCCGATGCTGGGAGACCCCATTGAATTCAGCTCGGCTGTTGTAGAATAAAGCTGAGAAACCTTAAAGCTATAACTGAACAAGAAAATAGAATAAAAACAATCTCCAAACTGACACTATACTTACCTAGTCCACTCAGCCTAGATTATGAGAGGGTTAGGTTTAATCACCCGCCAGCACAGGGTATGATTGAACACTTACTCTAGGCAATGTGATAACTACACCTTATTTATTTGAGAACCATTTATGAGCTTAAGTGATGAAAAACGCCGAGAATTAGGCGTTGAACTATACCAAGCATTACGCAGCTGCAAATCCGTTGCACCTTTTACCGACCGTTTTGACGACATAGAAATCGAAGACGCCTACCGCATCTCCGAATACATGCTGGCAGAGCGCTTAGAGAAAGATGGCGAAAAAATTTCTGGTAAAAAAATCGGTGTCACCTCCGAGCCCGTGCAAAAAATGCTTGGCGTATTCCAGCCTGACTTTGGCTTTTTGACCGACGCCATGGAATACAACAATGGCGACAGCGTAAAAATTGAGGGCAACCTGATTGCACCCCGCGCAGAAGCCGAAATTGCATTTCTTCTGAAGGCAGACCTGCAAGGCCCTGGCGTCACCGAAGATGATGTATTACGGGCTACTGAGTGTATTATGCCCTGCTTCGAGATTGTTGATTCACGTATCAATGATTGGAAAATCAAGATTCAAGACACCATTGCTGATAACGCCTCTTGTGGTGTTTATGTGGTCGGTGAAGAACGTATTGACCCGAACAAAGTTGACCTGCCCAACCTGGAAGTTAACGTATTTAAAAATGGCGAAAAAATCAGCGAGGGCAAAGGCTCCGCCGTACAGGGCAACCCCCTCACCGCCGTTGCCTGGCTAGCCAATACCCTGGGTGAATTTGGCATTCCATTTAAAGCGGGCGAATTTATTCTCTCTGGCTCTTTAGTTCCACTAGAATCAGTGGTAGCTGGCGATGAAATGCACATGGAATTAGTCGGCCACGGTTCGGCTACAATTAAGTTTATTTAACAGCTTCATTATTTTTTAACCGCTTTTTACATAAAGTAAGGACGAAGATAGATGTCTAAAAAACTACGCGCCGCCATTATTGGCCCAGGCAATATCGGCACCGACCTTCTCATGAAAGCCATGCGCAGCGACTGGATAGAACCGGTGTGGATGGTTGGTATTGAGGAATCAGAAGGTATCAAACGTGCACGCAACTTCGGTATGAAAGTATCGACAGAAGGCGTTGACGGAATGGTTCCATTCATGAAAGAAGACGACATTAAGTTCGTTTTCGACGCCACCTCTGCTTACGTTCACGCGGAAAACTCGCGCAAAGTAACCGAGCAAGGCGCGGTTATGATCGACTTAACACCTGCTGCGATTGGTCCATTCTGTGTACCACCGGTTAACCTGCAAGAGCTCACCAAAGAAGGCCGCAAAGACAACGTAAACATGGTGACATGTGGTGGCCAGGCAACTATTCCTATGGTGAACGCTGTTTCACGTGTACAGGAAGTCTCTTACGGTGAGATCGTTGCGACGGTTGCCTCTAAATCTATTGGCCCTGGTACTCGTAAAAACATCGATGAGTTCACCCGCACCACCTCTGCAGCCATTGAACAAGTGGGCGGAGCCAAAAAAGGTAAGGCCATCATCGTGGTCAACCCCGCCGAACCACCACTGATGATGCGCGACACCATCCACTGTTTGACGGTTGATGAGCCGAATCAAGAAGCCATCACCAAGTCAGTACATGACATGGTGGCCGAGGTTCAAAAATACGTTCCGGGTTACTCCCTGAAAAACGGCCCTGTTTTCGACGGCAACCGCGTCACCATCTTCGTTGAAGTCGAAGGCCTGGGTGACTTCCTGCCGAAATACTCGGGCAACCTGGACATCATGACAGCGGCCGGCCTGCGCACCGCTGAAATGTTTGCCGAAGCCATGATCAACGGCGACATCGCCTGACACATGACAGCACGATCTATTTGCACAATGGCAGCGCCGATGGCGTTCTCGAATCCTCAGGTATCACTTATACCTTGCGGCTCTGCGAGCACCCTCTCCCTGCCATTGCACAACTATCCTCGCACTGACAAGTGCCAGGACATAAAGAATTCTTGAGGAGAGCTCAGATGGATTACAAAGGTAAAAAGATCACTCTGCACGATATGTGTTTGC